>NZ_JBITER010000022.1:0-128925 GCF_044455345.1 Streptomyces sp. NPDC051286
AAACGCTACGTGGCCCGCGAGCTCTACCGGCACATCCAGCCTCCGACGGCCGCACAGAGACCTTCAGCCACTTGACGAAACATAGGGGCATCTACAGCACCCACAATTCCCGGCGCAGGACACTAGATCCCCTGCCACCGCGGCTTCGCCGCATACGTGGCCCGGAAGTAGTCCGCCAGCTTCAGCTTCGACGCCGCGGCCTCGTCCACGACCACCGTCGCATGCGGATGCAGCTGCAGGGCCGACGCCGGTACGAACGACGCGACCGGCCCCTCGACCGTCAGCGCCACCGCCTCGGCCTTGCCCTTGCCCGTCGCCAGCAGGATCGGGTGGCGGGACTCCAGGATCGTGCCGATGCCCTGCGTGATGACGTGGTGCGGCACCTGGCTGATGTCGTTGTCGAAGAAGCGCGCGTTGTCGACCCGGGTCTGCTCGGTCAGCGTCTTGATCCGGGTACGGGACGCCAGCGAGGAGCACGGCTCGTTGAAGCCGATGTGCCCGTCCGTGCCGATCCCGAGCAGCTGAAGGTCCACCCCGCCCGCCGCGGCGAGCGCCTGGTCGTAGGCCTCACAGGCGGCCTGGACGTCCTCGGCGGAGCCGTCCGGGCCCATGAAGGACTCCTTGGACAGTCCGAGCGGCTCGACGACCTCGCGCAGCACCACCGAACGGTACGACTCGGGGTGGCCGGGCGGCAGTCCGACGTACTCGTCGAGCTGGCAGATGCGCGCACGCGAGGCGTCCACCTCGCCGGAGCGCACCTTGGCGGCCAGCGCCTGGTAGATGGGCAGCGGGGTCGAGCCGGTGGCAACGCCGAGAAGGGCGTCGGGCTTGCGGCTCAGCAGGGCGCCGATGGCTCCCGCGATGAGTTCGCCGCCTGCCTTGGCGTCCGGGACGATGACAACTTCCACGCGGGGCCTGCCGATCTGAAGAGTCTCGATATGTGGTATAGACCAATCTAAGGCTAATCTAGCAGAGCCTGGCAACCCGCAGGCGACCTCCGGGTTCCCTTCGCGCGCTGTCCGGCCGCCGCCCGCTGACGGCGCTCCCGTACCCCGTGGTCGACTTGGTCGAGCGGCGCTCCGGACGCACCGAGACACCTCTGGGAGGCACCTGGCATGTCCGCCACGTTTTCGGCCGGTGAGGGCGAGCGGCCGCGCCGGATCCGTCCGGCGAGATGGCCGAGCGGCCAGGGATGCTGCGCCGCATCCTCGACCGGGGCGCCCCCTGATCCGCGCGGTGGCCACCGAGATCGCGGCGAAGAAGCCGCGCTTCGTCCTCCTCGCCGCCCGCGGCACGTCGGGCAACGCCGCGCTCTGTCGTCACGGACGGCTGGGTCGGCGAGACCCTCCAGGCGGTCCTGGACCGACTGCGCGGCCGCGGCGCGGACCTCTTCGTGGTCGGCCCCAAGGCCCAGGCGGAGGCGGCGTCCGCGGCATTCGTCCTGCCGACGGCCGGGGTCGCCGAGGAGGTCCAGCCGATCCTGGAGATCCTGCCGCTGCAGATGCCGGCGTACGAGGTGACGATCGCCCGCGGCCAGGACAGACCCGGACGCGCCCCGTGCCCTGGCCAAGGTCACCGGGACCCGCTGACCCTGCCGGTCTCCGGTGGGGGCCCGCAGAAACACCCGCGGGCCGCGGCGCCAGGACGGGACCCTCAGCCCGTCCGGCACCGCAGCCCGGAGTAAGACCGGCCACCGCCTGGGGGGCGGCGTCGCGGGGCTGGGCACGCACATCTGCGGCGTTGTCGTCAATCACCAACGCTCCGCGTTGGTTCAATCCTCCGCCTTGCAGCTGCACGCACCCAGCCCCGCTCCTTCTTCCACCCCCCAGGCGCCGGACGGTCTGCTCGGCCGGCGGTGTGCGGTGCCCCCGGCCGGGGGAGGTGCCGGCGCAGTCAGGGCAGAGAGCGCGGGTACCTCGATCCACTCTCCTGTGCGGGGAGAGCGGAAGCTCTGTCTTGAGCATTGTGGACTAGACCATTCTCGTCTGTCCATCCATCGGAGCACGCCAATTTCCGGCCCTTCTGCCCTTGCACGTACGGGCAACTGGTTCGGTTCGGAACCATCGCGTATCCACAGGTACGCTCGCACACGTGCCCTCCATGAACGACCTCGTCCGCCAGCACACAGCCCTCGGCGACACCGACCTCGAGTGGCTGCATCTGCTGGTCTCGGAGTGGCAGCTGCTCTCCGACCTGTCCTTCGCCGACCTCGTCCTGTGGGTGCCTACCCGCGACGGGACCCGCTATGTGTCCGTCGCCCAGATGCGGCCCAACACGGGACCCACCTCGTACCAGGACGACATGGTCGGCCATCTGGTGCCGCGCGGCCGCCGTCCGCTGCTGGACGCGGCGCTCGACGAGGGCCGGATCGTGCGCGAGGGCGACCCGGAATGGCGCGAGGAGGTGCCGGTTCGGGTCGAGTCGATCCCCGTACGCCGTGAGGGCCGGGTTCTGGGCGTCATCGCCCGCAACACGAACCTCCTGACCGTCCGCACCCCGTCACGGCTGGAGCTCACCTATCTGCAGTCGGCCTCCGACCTGGCCCAGATGATCGCCGCGGGGGCCTTCCCGTTCCCGGGCCAGCAGGTCGACATGGATGCCTCCCCGCGCGTCGGTGACGGTCTGATCAGGCTCGATGCCGACGGCGTCGTCCAGTACGCCAGCCCCAACGGCCTCTCCGCGTACCACCGCCTCGGTCTCGCCTCCGACCTCGTCGGACACCACCTCGGCCGGACCACCGCCGAACTCGCCCCCTCCCGCGGCCCGGTGGACGAGGCCCTGGTCAAACTGGCGAGCGGTTACGCGCCCCGCGAGTTCGAGGTCGAAGGCGCGGGCGGCGTGATCCAGCTCCGGGCGATCCCGCTCAAGCCCAAGGGAGTCCGGATCGGCTCTCTGGTCCTCCTCCGCGACGTCACCGAACTGCGCCGACGCGAGCGCGAGTTGATCACGAAGGACGCCACCATCCGCGAGATCCACCACCGGGTGAAGAACAACCTCCAGACGGTGGCTGCCCTGTTGCGTCTGCAGGCCCGACGGATGGAGTCCACGCAGGGCCGTGAAGCCCTCAACGAGGCGGTACGGCGCGTCGGTTCGATCGCGATCGTCCATGAGACGTTGTCCCAGAATCTGGACGAGCGGGTCGAGTTCGACGAGATCGCCGACCGGGTCATCGCGATGGTCTCCGAGATCTCCCCGGGCCGGGTCGCCTGCCGGCGCAATGGGCGCTTCGGCATCCTCGATGCGGAAGTGGCCACTCCGCTCGCCATGGTGCTCACCGAGGTGCTGCAGAATGCCCTGGAACACGCGTTCACCGTCGGCCAGACCGGCACGGTTGAGGTCTCGGCGGTGCGCGGCGGCTTGTCGGCCGAGGCGCGATTGCTGATCACTGTCCAGGACGACGGGTGCGGGCTGCCCGAGGGGTTCGACCCGCAGCAGGCCGGCAATCTGGGGCTGCAGATCGTACGGACGCTGGTGGAGGGCGAGTTGAGCGGATCGTTCGGCATGGTCCCGGCCCCCGAGCGCGGCACCCGGGTGGTCCTCGACATTCCGGTCCGTGCGGAGAAGTGACCGGCTGCCGCCGGGGCACACCCGGCGGACGGCGCGAACGGGAATGCGCAAAGCAGTGGGCCCGGACCGTTGATCACGGTCCGGGCCCACTGCTTCATGCGTGCGCTTTTGGGGTGCTGCGCGCTGCGACTCGGGGGGCGGGTTCGTGCGTACGCTCTGTACGCGCCGCCTGACTGAGGCTCGTAGCGGTGGCGTCGAATCAGGCGCTGGCGTTACGCGCCCGGTTGCGAGCGGCGCGGCGCTTCATTGCGCGGCGCTCGTCCTCGCTGAGGCCACCCCAGACGCCGGAGTCCTGGCCGGACTCGAGCGCCCACTGCAGGCACTGCTCCATGACGGGGCAGCGACGGCAGACGGCCTTGGCTTCCTCGATCTGCAGCAGCGCAGGACCGGTGTTGCCGATGGGGAAGAACAGCTCGGGGTCTTCCTCACGACAAACGGCGTTGTGACGCCAGTCCATGGCTGCTACCTCTCCTTGGTATTACATACAGTTGCTTGTGAATGTGAACGCTTTCACGAATCCCCCCGCAGATGATGGGCCGACGCCCAGATGAACTGGTTGTGGTCCTGTGCAAGTGAGGAGGGGTTCTGGCTCTCAGTGGAGGCCGTTGTTGCGGGCCGTCCCGATCGCCATGTAGAGATTCGCAAACCTCGGCGGCGGATACAACCCCTTCCGGAAACTTTTTTTTGATTCCTCGGTGTCGGCTAGGTCACAGCCGTACTTCCAGGGGGTGGAAGCCAGTCCAAACGTTCGAGTTAAAGGACTTTGGGCCCTTCCACTCACACAATCACACGCAGTGCACGGCGTACGCCTGTGAACGTCACACTCGTACGCAGGCCCAGGTGGTCACCGTCCATCTGGAAGGGCAGCGGGGCCTTTGAATGCAAGGTGAAGTCCGTGAGGTCATGGAGTGAAACCGCGTGCTTGCCCTGCGGGCCCCTCTCGGGGGTCGAGGTGAGCAGCTGGGTGCCGTACCGGGCGACCGCCGGAGTGGAGAGGCGCTTCAGCCCGAGGACGTCCAGAGCGGTGTCGAACGACGCCTTCGGGGACGCGTACATCGGGCGATTCCCCAGGTAGGTCCAGGGGGCGGTGTTCGAGATTATGGAGAGCGCGAGATCGGTGACCGGGTCCTGGCCGGGGACGTCCAGCGTGATCACTCCGTGCCGCCGGTGCGGCTCCTCCAGGAACTGCCGGACCACCTGGCGCACGTACAGCGCATGCGTGGACCGCTTCCCGAGTTCGCGCTTCTGTTCGACGCGGCCGACCACGCCCGCGTCGAATCCGAGACCGGCACAGAACGTGAACCAGCGTTCGGGGACCGACTCGTCCTCGGTGCCCGGCGTGCCGGCCGCAAGTCCCAGGCCGACCGTGCGTTCGGTCCGGTTGGCGAGCGCGTCCAGGATGGCGCCGGTCGCCTCCACCGCGTCGTTCGGCAGGCCGAGGGCGCGCGCGAAGACATTGGTGGAGCCGCCGGGGACCACGGCCAGGCTCGGCAGGCTGTCTATATCGGGACCGCGGTGCAGCAGACCGTTCACGACCTCGTTGACCGTGCCGTCGCCGCCGAGGGCGACGACGAGATCGATGTCGTCCGAGTCCGCGGCCCGCCGTCCCAGGTCCCGGGCGTGCCCCCGGTACTCCGTGGTCACCGCCTCCAGCTTCATCTCGCTGGCGAGCGCGTGAATGAGCACGTCACGGGTACGCGCACTGGTGGTGGTAGCAGCTGGATTGACCACGAGGAGTGCACGCATGACCGCCAGACTACCTACCGTGCGGTACCGGTCTGAAGCCCCGCCCCCTGCCCTTCACGTTCAGTGACGGACCGGCTGCGAGGGGCTCGGGCGCGGCACCCCGGTCCAGACCCCGGCTTCGCTTTCACCGGGCCGGGATGTCAACCTGCAAGGGTGAGTACTCAGCAGAACACGCCGTCCTCGTCGCCCATGGCCGAGCCGACGAAGCCGGCCCGGATCGCTCTCGTGGCCGGGCTCAATGTCCTCGAAGGGGCGGCGCTCGCCCTCGGCGGGATCTACATGCTGGTCATGGGGCTGCTCGGCCAGCCCGAGAGCCCGCAGCAGGCGGAGACGGGCGGGCTCACTCTGATCGCCCTCGGCCTGATCCCGCTGATCGCGTCCCGCGGACTGATGCGGCGGCGCAGCTGGAGCCGCGGCCCGGCGCTCATCACACAGATCATCGCGCTGCCGGTGGCCTGGACGCTGCTGCGGTCGCACGGCGCGCTGATCCCGGCCGGGATCGTCCTTGCCGCGGTTTCGCTGACGGCGCTATTCCAGCTGGCCAGGCCGACGACCCGGGAAGCGCTCGGCATCCGGGGACCGGGCGCGACGCCGGAGGCGTGACCTCGCGACGCGGCACGTCCGTAGCCAGTGGCGTGACCGGCAATGCGTGCCCCATGAGGAGCATCGCCCCATCCGTGCGATCGCAAGGCGTCCGGACGTCCTTGGACGGGGTCTCCCCCTGCTCGAACGGAGCTGGGAGCTTGGGGAAGGAGCTGCCAGGGCTTATGGCCCACGCGGCGAGCGAGCGTGCCGGACGGTGCGACGGGGCAAAGCCTGCCAAGGGGCACTAGGGCCTGTTCTGAGTTCCCCGTCGTCCGCGCGAAGCGCGGGCGCAGCGGTGGTCGGTGCGTGCGATCGGCGTGCGGTGTCGCAGGTCATGTGGCGGAGCCACCTGTCCTGCGGCGCCGTGCGGCGAGCGTGCGTGCCGGGCGTCGGGGCGCAGGCGGGGAACTCAGAACAGGCCCTAGGCGCGGAAGCGCACCGTACGGCTGCTGAACCACAGTGCCCGCAGCCCGTCCGGCTACTCCTCGACGAGCAGCCGCTCGCGCAGCTGCGCCAGCGTGCGCGCCAGCAGACGCGAGACATGCATCTGCGAGATGCCGACCTCCTGCGCGATCTGCGACTGGGTCATGTTGCCGAAGAACCGGAGCAGCAGAATGCGCTTCTCCCGGGGCGGCAGGTCCTCCAGCAGCGGCTTCAGCGACTCCCGGTACTCGACGCCCTCCAGCGCCTCGTCCTCCGAGCCCAGCGTGTCCGCCACCGCCGGGGACTCGTCGTCCGTGTCCGGCACGTCGAGCGACAGCGTGCTGTACGCATTGGCCGATTCCAGGCCCTCCAGGACCTCTTCCTCGGAGATGCCCAGCCGTTCTGCCAGCTCGTGCACTGTGGGCGACCGGCCGTGCTGCTGGGAGAGCTCGGCGGTGGCTGTGGTGAGCGAGAGGCGCAGCTCCTGCAGCCGGCGCGGCACCCGGACCGCCCAGCCCTTGTCGCGGAAGTGGCGCTTGATCTCGCCGACGACGGTCGGCGTGGCGTACGTCGAGAACTCGACGCCCCGGTCCGGGTCGAATCGGTCCACCGACTTGATCAGGCCGATGGTGGCGACCTGGGTCAGATCGTCGAGCGGCTCGCCGCGGTTGCGGAACCGGCGGGCCAGATGCTCCACGAGCGGAAGATGCATCCGCACCAGCCGATTGCGCAGCTCGGCCTTCTCCGGCGAGCCGTCGGGGAGTTCCCGCAGCTCGTAGAAGAGCGCCCGCGCCCCGCTGCGGTCATGTGGATCGTGGTGCCCGTGCTCGCTCATCTGGCCTGCCCGCTCCGCCTGCGACTGCTCCACCGCGACCGTACGGACCACCGGCCCGTCCGCCCCGTCCACTGGATGGGGCAGGGCCTGCTGCTCGGGGATGCCTGCTGCTCGCACCACCCCTGGTCGGATCGTCTCGTCCCGCACCGGACCGTCCCCGTTCCCGTTGCTCACGCCGGCCCGGGTCCCGCGCCGCGCTGTTTGTACAGGCTGATGCTGACCGTACGGTCATCGGCGACCGTGGAGTCGACTTTGCCGGCCAGTGCGGAGAGCACCGTCCAGGCGAAGGTGTCGCGCTCCGGGGCCCGGCCGTCCGTCGTCGGGGCGGCCACGGTCACCTCAAGGGAATCGTCGACGAGCCGGAACACGCAGCTGAGGACAGAGCCCGGCACGGCCTGCTGAAGCAGGATCGCGCAGGCCTCGTCGACCGCGATGCGAAGATCCTCGATCTCGTCGAGAGTGAAGTCCAAGCGCGCTGCGAGACCGGCCGTGGCCGTACGCAGCACCGACAGGTAGGCACCCGCAGCGGGCAGCCGGACTTCCACGAAGTCCTGATTCCCGGGCTCGCCTGCGATCTGGGACACCCTCACCTCCAAGGTGGCACAAACTCATTCGAGGTTCCGGGAGGGTGCCCCGGAGCCATGCGGTACGTCTTCGGTTCTTGGTCCGGTGACGCTATCGCGATCCATGATGCCGTGTCGCCGGGACCCCATCCCCACTGCTGTCACTCATGGTAAACCCATGAGCACACACAGTGGCTAGAGGTCTGAGGCGGTCAATTACGAAGAACCGGCGCCGGTTTGACGTACCCAGGCCTCAGACGATCGAACCGTCCTCGAAGCACCAGCGCCAGCTTTCTCCCGCCTCGAAGCTCCGCATGACCGGATGGCCGGTCTCCTTGAAGTGTCCCGTCGCGTGCTGCAGGGGCGACGAGTCGCAGCAGCCGACATGACCACAGACCAGGCAGAGCCGCAGTTGCACGGGGTGGGTGCCCGCGGCAAGACATTCGGGACATGTGGCATCGAGCGGGACAGGCTCGGGGCTCGGCAGTTCGAGAACGTGCAGGCACTCACTCATGATTGTCAGGTTACGACGGATGCGAGGACCGTGAGATGGACGCATTGCCGCTGGTGGCACTGGTCGCGGCCAGTGCCGCGATCGCGGGCGCGGCGAGGCGCACCCCGGTACCGGCCCCGCTGCTGCTGGTGACCGCGGGGCTGCTCGCCTCCTACCTGCCCGGGGTGCCGACGTACACCCTGGACGCGCACATCGTGCTGCCGCTGCTGCTGCCGCCGCTGCTCTACACAGCTGCGGTCGACAGCTCGTATCTCGATCTGCGGGCCAACATCAGGCCGATCGCCCTGCTCTCCGTCGGCTACGTCCTCTTCGCGACCTTCGCTGTCGGGTGGCTGGCGTACTGGCTCGTTCCCGACCTGCCGCTGACCGCCGCGCTGGTGCTGGGCGCCGTCATCGCGCCGCCGGACGCCGTCACGGCCGCCGCCATCGCCCGTCGGGTCGGGCTGCCCGCCCGGGTCACGACGATCCTGCAGGGCGAGTCCCTGGTGAACGACGCGACCGCGATCACCGCCTTCAAGGTGGTGCTGGCCGCAGCCGTCGGCGAGGGCATGAGCTGGGGAGCCGGGATCGGCGAGTTCTTCCTGGCGGCGGTCGGCGGTGTCGGGGTCGGCCTGGTGCTGATGGTGCCGCTGCACTGGCTCCGTACCCATCTCGGAGAACCCCTGCTGCAGAACACCCTGTCGCTGCTGATCCCCTTCGTGGCGTACGCGGCGGCTGAGCGGGTGCATGCCTCCGGAGTGCTCGCCGTGGTGGTCGTCGCGCTCTACCTGGGGCACCGCTCCTGGCAGGTCGACTTCGCGACCCGGCTCCAGGAGGCGGCCGTGTGGAAGATGGTCGCCTTCATCCTGGAGTCGGCGGTTTTCGCGCTGATCGGACTGCAGCTGCCCTTCGTGCTGAAGGGGCTCGGTACGTACGCCGTCGCGGAGGCGCTCTGGTACGCGGTTGCCGTGTTCCTCGCCGTCGTCGTGGTCCGCTTCGTCTGGGTGTACCCGGCCGCGTACCTGCCCCGCTGGCTCTCGCGGCGGATCAGGGAACGCGAACCGGAGACCAACTGGACCTCGCCCCTGATCGTCGGCTGGGCCGGGATGCGCGGCGTCGTCTCGCTCGCCATCGCCTTCTCCATCCCGGTGGTGACGACGGCAGGGGCCCCCTTCCCGGCCCGCAACCTGGTGCTGTTCCTGACCTTCACGACCGTCATCGGCACGCTGGTCATCCAGGGGCTCACCCTGCCTCTCCTGGTGCGCGTCCTGAAGCTCCCCGGGCGCGACACGCAGGCCGAGACCCTCGCCGAGGCACAGGCCCAGAGCGAGGCGTCCGCGGCCGCCGAGGCGCGCCTGGAAGAGCTCCTCCAGGACCCGCGCAACTGCCTGCCCGGACCGCTCACCGACCGGCTCCGCACCGTCCTGGAGCGCCGCCGCAACGCCGTGTGGGAGAGGCTCGGAGCCTCCAATCCGCTGACCGGGGAGTCGGCGGACGACACCTACCGGAGGCTGGCCGGCGAAATGATCGAGGCCGAGCGCACCGTCTTCGTCCGGCTCCGGGACGAGCGCCGGATCGACGACGAGATGCTGCGGAACCTGCTGCGGCGGCTGGACCTGGAGGAGGCGGCGGCCTACCGGGAGGAGTCCGACGCCCCCCAGGGCTGACCCGTGACGACAGCGGCGACCGTGGTGCCCGGAGTGAACGCGTCCTCCTGGGCGAGTGTCATCAGTCCATAGAGCAATTTGGCGACATAGAGACGCTCGACGGGCAGCCCGTGCCGGTCCTCGAAGTCGTCGGCGAAGGCGTGCAGCTCCGGTGTCGTCCGGGCATAGCCGCCGAAGGCGAAGCGCTCGTCCAGCGACCACGCCCCGGCCGGGCCGCCGAACGCCTCCCGCTGCAGCTCCCGTACCGCGTCCCCCAGGAAGCCGCCGCGCAGCACCGGGATGCCGAGTGCCCGCTGACCGGGTGCGAGGCCCGCGGCGAGACCGGCGAGGGTGCCACCGGTGCCGCACGCCACCGCGACCACATCGGCCCGGCCGTGCAGCTCGCGCCCCAGCGCTGTGCAGCCCTGTGCGGCCAGGGCGTTGCTGCCGCCCTCCGGGACGACGACACACTCCCCGCAGTCGCTCAGCAGCCCCGCCAGGACCGCTGGATCGGTCTTCGCGCGGTACGTCGCCCGGTCCACGAAGCGCAGACGCATGCCGTCCGCCGCGCACTGCGCCAGCGACGGGTTGAGCGGGCGGCCGGCCAGCTCGTCGCCGCGCACGACGCCGACGGTCGGGAAGCCGAGCAGCCGGCCTGCGGCGGCGGTGGCACGCAGGTGGTTGGAGAACGCACCGCCGAAGGTCAGCACGGTGCGCCCGGCGGCGGCCGCCAGGTTGGGGGAGAGTTTGCGCCACTTGTTGCCCGGCAGATCGGGGTGGATCAGATCGTCGCGTTTGAGCAGCAGCCGCACGCCGTGCCGGGCGAAGCGCTCGTCCTCGGCCGGTTGCAGGGGGGACGGGAGCACCGGCCGCAGCCGGGAGAGGGCGGGCGGGTCGGAGGGCATGCGCCCATTGTCGCCCGGCACCCCGGTGACCCAACGGCCTCCCCCACGACAGGGAGTGGGCTCCCGGCGTCATGCGACTCCTCCCCCAAGCTCTCGGCTTCGCTCGAGCAGGGAGGGGCTCCCTTCGGCGTTGTCGTCGGTCACCGACGCTCCGCGTCGACTCCGTCCTCCGCCTCGCCATCGAAGCCGCATGACGCCGTTCGCTGATCCGCTCGCTATCGTGCACCAGGCCGTAAGCGGGGGCGAGCGGCTACGTCAGCCGGTCGTGGATCCGGGCGCGCAGGTAGTCCATCGTGAAGCCGCGCGGATCGACCTTGCCGGGCTGCCACTCCCGGTGCCCGATCACGGACCGGGAGGTCCAGTCGTGGTGGCGGCAGACCGCGGCGGCGGCCTTCTCGACGGCGTCCAGCTGGACCTCGGGCCAGGGGTCCTTGCCGTCGCCGAGGTTCTCGCACTCGAAGCCGTAGAAGTGCCTGTTCCCGTCGGTGTTGGCCTCGTTGTCGGCCGGCAGGCGCTTCTCGGCGACGACGGCGCGCAGGACGTCGTCGTCGCCGAGCCCGGCGTGGTTGGTGCGGCCGTAGCCGACCAGATGGATCCGGCCGTCCTTGGCGATCACGCCGTGGCAGAGCGGTCCGGGAAGCCCCGGGTAACCGTCACGGCAGATGCGGACGGTGGCCTCGGTGCCCCTGGTGGCGGTGTGATGGATCATCACGCCGTTGACAGGTCCCCAGGGGCCCTTGTGGTTGCGGTTGTGCGTACGCCAGCCGCCGACCAGGACAACGGTGAGCCCTTCGTTCACCAGGGCTTCGAGGAAGGTGCTCGCGGACATGGGTGAGGACATGGCCGACTCCTTGTGCGCGTGGGGGAGCGAATCCTTACAGCGCTTGTACCGGAGCGCCGGGCTCCGGGCCATTCCCGGGCCCTCTGTTCGGGCGGTGTGCGAGCCGATCCGGTCAAGTCCGCGAGCACCCACGGCGGTTCAGTCCTGGGCGAGCCACAGGTCGGGGCCGAACACCTCGTAGTGGATGTCGGCCGCCGGGACACCCTTGGCCAGCAGTTGGGTGCGCACGGCCCGCATGAAGGGCAGCGGACCGCAGAGGTACGCGTGCGTGCCGGGCAGGACCGGGATGCCGCCCAGGTCGACCAGGCCGGTGCGGTCGGCCGGGTGGCCGGGCTCCGGGTTCTCGTACCAGAAGTGTGCCGTGCCGTCCGGCAGCTTGGCGGTGAGCTGCGCATGGTCGGCGCGCAGGGCGTGGTCGGCCGGGGAGCGGTCGCCGTGCACGACGGTGACCGGGGCCCGGTGGCCGGTCGCCGCGAGGTTCTCCAGCATCGACAGCATCGGGGTGCAGCCGATGCCCGCGGAGGCGAGCAGCAGCGGGGCGTCTACGGCGTCGATGACCAGATCGCCGTACGGGGCGGAGACGCGCAGCCGGTCACCGGCCCGGGTGGTGGCGTGCAGGTGCGCCGAGACCTCGCCGTCGGGTGAACCGCCGCCGTGCACTCGCTTGACGGTGATCGAGTGCAGCCGGGAATCGGGACCGCAGGTAAGGCTGTACTGCCGTATCTGCCGGGCTCCGTCGGGCAGTTCCACCTGCACGGAGACGTACTGACCGGGCCGGAAGTCGGGGGCGGGCGCGTCGTCGGCCGGGCGAAGCTGGAAGGTGGCGACGTCGTCGTTCTCCTCGACCCTCGCGACCACCTCCCATTCACGCCAGACGTCACCGGCGACGAGGCCCCGCTGGGCGTAGAGCCGGTCCTCGATGGCGATCAGGGCGTTGGCCATCAGCCAGTAGACCTCGTCCCAGGCGGCCGCGACCTCCGGCGTGACCGCGTCACCGAGCACCTCGGCGATGGCGGCGAAGAGATGGGTGTGCACCACCTCGTACTGTGCGGCGGTCACGCCGAGCGAGGCGTGCTTGTGGGCGATGCGGCTGAGCATCACGTCGGGACGGGTGTCCGGGTGCTCGACCAGCTGGGTCGCGAACGCCGCGATGGACCCGGCGAGGGCCTGACGCTGGGCACCGGAGGCCTGGTGGCCGCGGTTGAAGAGGTCGCGCAGCAGCTCGGGGTGGGCGTCGAAGAGTTTCCGGTAGAAGAGATCGGCGATGTCCCCGATGGCTGCGCCGACGGCGGGGAGGGTGGCACGGACGGTGGCGGTCGACGACTCGGAGAGCATCGGGCAGACTCCTCAGATTGAATTGGTATTTTGGATTCTTATTTTTGGCAGCGGTGAGGCCGGGCTGTGCCGGGTGGGGGATTCAGTCGGCGGGACGGCTGCGGCTGATACCGATCAGCAGGGGGCCGGTGGGGGAGGTGACGAGTTCGGTGACGGTGATCGGGTCGAGCGAGGCGTAGAAGGCCTCCGCCGCCAGGCGCAGGGCGCCGCGCAGCCGGCAGGCCGAGCGCAGCGGGCAGGGGGTGCTGCCCTCGCAATCGACGACATCGCCGGGCCCTTCGAGCTGGCGGACGAGTCCGCCGATCGATGCGGACCGACCGGCTTCGGTGAGGGTGAGCCCGCCGCCGCGGCCGCGTCGCGCCTCGATCAGGCCGAGGTGCTGGAGCCGGGCGACCACCTTCGCGGTGTGGGTGTACGGCACCTGCATGGTCGCCGCCACCTCCCGGGTGGTCGGCGGTTCCTCGTTCTCCACGACGGCGAGGCGCATCAGTACGCGCAGCGCCACGTCGGTGAATCTCGTCAGCCGCATGGCTGTCACGTTAGATAACTTGCATCGAGGATGCAAGTTATTCACGCCCGGAGGCATCGCGGAGCGTCGTGCCCAGCCCAAAGCCCGATTAGTCACACTCTTTTGTGTAATGGCGTGCCGAGTCCCCATGCTGAAAGTCTTTTCACGCAGGTCAGCCGATGATCGAGAGGACGTCAGATGTCCGTTGGTGAAGAGGTTCAGAACGCGCAGGTATCGCCGCAGCAGAGTCTGGGCACGGCGGCCGCGCGGAACCTCGCGACGACCACCAAGTCCGCTCCGCAGATGCAGGAGATCACCTCGCGGTGGCTGCTGCGCATGCTCCCCTGGGTGCAGGTGCAGGGCGGTACATACCGGGTGAACCACCGGCTGAGCTACTCGGTCGGAGACGGCAGGGTGACCTTCGTGCAGACCGGTGACCGGGTCACGGTGATCCCCGCGGAGCTCGGCGAGCTGCCCGCCCTGCGGGACTTCGCCGACGAGGAGGTGCTCGCCGAGCTGGCCCGCCGCTGCGAACAGCGCGAGATCGCCGCAGGTCAGGTGATCGCCGCAGCCGGGGAATCGGCGGACCGGGTCTTCCTGCTGGCGCACGGCAAGGTCGAGAAGGTAGGTACCGGCCCGTACGGCGACGAGACCGTGCTCGGGGTGCACGCCGACGGAGCGTACTTCGGTGACCACTCGCTGATCGAGGGCGACGCCGTCTGGGAGTACACCGCACGTGCCGTCACGGCGTGCACAGTACTCACGCTCAGGCGGGCGGACGTGCTCAACCTCACCGAGCGGGCGGAGTCGCTCCGCGCGCATCTCACCGGGCTGCTCAACATCCCCCACCAGCGCACCAACAAGTACGGCGAGGCGGAGATCGACCTCTCCGCGGGCCATGTCGGCGAGGCCGTCGTGCCGCACACGTTCGTGGACTACGAATCTGCCCCTCGTGAGTACGAGTTGAGCGTCGCCCAGACCGTGCTGAAGGTCCACAGCCGGGTCGCCGACCTCTACAACCAGCCGATGAACCAAACCGAGCAGCAGTTGCGGCTCACGGTCGAGGCGCTCCGCGAGCGCCAGGAGCACGAGCTGATCAACAACCGCGAGTTCGGGCTGCTCAACAACTGCGACTACGGGCAGCGCCTCCAGCCGCACGACGGCGTGCCCAGCCCCGACGACATGGACGAACTGCTCTCGCGCCGTCGCGGATCGAAGCTCTTCCTCGCGCATCCGCGGGCCATCGCCGCCTTCGGCCGCGAGTGCAGCAAGCGTGGACTGGTGCCGGAGAGTGTGGAGATCGACGGACACCATGTGCCCGCCTGGCGCGGGGTGCCCATCTTCCCGTGCAACAAGATCCCGGTCACCGACGCCCGCACCACGTCGATCATCTGCATGCGAACGGGTGAGGCCGAGCAGGGGGTCATCGGACTGCAGCAGACCGGCATCCCGGACGAGATCGAGCCGAGCCTCTCGGTCCGGTTCATGGGCATCGACGAGCAGGCGATCATCTCGTACCTGGTGACGGCGTACTACTCGGCGGCCGTCCTGGTGCCGGACGCCCTGGGCGTCCTGGAGAACGTCGAGGTCAGCCGCTGGCGCTGACGGTCAGGGGGCCCGGACCGGACCGTCAGGATCCGGGTCCGGGCCCGTGACGGCCTCGGCCCGGGGCGTGCCCGGCCGGGGTGTCCCACCGCACTGACCGCGTGGAAACCACCCACTCACCGAGTCCATCCATGCCCCGGGACCGGGTTGCACCGGACCCGTGTGCTCACCGAAACCACCCACGCCCCCGGTCCGGGGGGGGTGCGCCTGGCCGGGGTGCCCCGAGCCGGCGCACCTCGGTTCAGGGGGTGCCTCAGGGGGAGCCTGTGACCATGATCAGTACGGACGCCGCCACCGAGGGCAACGAGGCTGCGGCGCTCCTGGAATGTGCCCGGAACCTCGTGGACCCACAACTGCGGGCCGCGGTCGAATCGTTGCCCGGATCCATCCGGCGCGTGGCGATGTACCACTTCGGCTGGGAGCACGCCGACGGCTCCGCGGCCGGCGGGCAGGCCGGCAAGGCGATCAGACCCGCGCTCGTCCTTGCCGCGACCAGGGCGTTGGGCGGCGACCCCGAGCGGGCGGTGCGGGCAGCCGTGGCCGTGGAACTGGTCCACAACTTCAGCCTCCTGCACGACGATGTCATCGACGAGGACCGGACCCGCAGGCACCGTCCCACGGCCTGGACGGTCTTCGGTATCCCGGCCGCCGTCATCGCGGGTGACGCCATGCTCGCCCTCGCCCACCGGCTGCTCGCCGAGGACTCCCGCCCGGTGTCGGCGCGCGCCTCGGCCCGGCTCGCCGGCTGCGTCATCGAACTGTGCGCGGGTCAGCAGGCGGACTGCTCCTTCGAGAAACGCGGCCCCGACGAGGTCACGCTGGACGAGTGCCTTGCCATGGCCACAGCCAAGACCGGCGCCCTGCTCGGCTGCGCCTGTGCGCTCGGCGCGCTGTATGCGGGGGTGGGGAACGGGCGGTCGGCGCGATGGACGGCTTCGGCCGGGAGGCGGGCCTCGCCTTCCAGCTCATCGACGACCTGATCGGCATCTGGGGGGACCCGATGCAGACCGGGAAGCCGGTCGGGGCGGATCTCGCCGCCCACAAGAAGTCTCTGCCGGTGGTCGCCGCACTGACCTCCCACACCCCGGCCGCGGTCGAACTCGCCGGGCTCTACCGGGGCTCCATGAACACGCCCGACGAGGTGAGCCGCGCCGCCGACGCCGTCGACCGGGCCGGCGGCCGGGACTGGGCACAGGCCTGCGCGGGGGACCGGATGGCCCGCGCCGTCCACTATCTGTCCCGGGCGGTTCCCGACCTGGCCGCGGCGGGTGACCTGTTGGCCCTGGCGGAGTTCGTCACCCGCCGGACGCACTGACCGGAGAGAGGGGGCAGTGGGGACCGGCCGGGCTCCCGCCGTACACGTGCGGCGTCAACTCTCGGATTCTGTAAGTAGGTTGAGGTCGCGCGAGTATATGGGTGAGTGAGGGCGGGAGCCGGGCATGGGTGTACGGGTACGCAGGGCGACGCCGGCGGGCACGGGCTACAGTCCCTGCCCATGACAGACGAGTCATGGGCAGGCTGGTACCGGGACCGCCAGGGTTCCGACGCCATCATCCTCACCACCGACGGACAGCAACTCCGCATCCGGATCCGGGGCGTCGATTTCGAGGGCGAGAGCTTCGACGACCTCGGACCGGTCCCCGGAATGCCGCCGGAGAGCGGCATGTTCGCCCTGGCGGACGGCGCGCTCACCGACTGCGTGCTGGAGTGGGACCTGCCGCTACCGGTGATCTCGGACGGCATGGTCCATCAGGCCACGCTCAGCTGCCTGCTGTCGCTGCGCCGCCCCGACGCCGATCTCCATCTGGAGCTGCACTTCGGCGGCGCGGTCTACGGTTCGCGCCGGGCCGAGTGCGACTTCGCCACCGCGCTCGCCACGATCCAGCGCATCCTGCCGCCCGGAGTCCGTCTGCAGACCTGCATCGCCTGCGCGTACTCGGACTACTTCCCGGCGCCCGGCCGTGGACTGTCCGGTGGCCTTGCCTGCTTCCGGGGTGCGAAGGACGCATACCGCGGGGTGACGGGCGAGGACGATGTCATCGGTCTGTGGGACCGGCGGACCGGATTCGTCCAGGAGATCTGGAGCTGCCGTGAGTTCGAGGCGCGCCCGGCGGAGGGCGCGGGCACCGGACACCGCGGCGCGTTCCCCCTCGAACACGCCTGACCGTTCTCTCGCCCGACGGCATGTCGGGCGACGCGCTGTGCCCCGTACCGGATGAACCTTCCCGGCGCGGGGCACGGCGCTTTACCGGGGCCTCATTGTTCTACTATCATGCGAACAAGGAGGTTTTAATGAATCGTAAGAATGCCGGCCGCGCGATCCTGGTCGCCCTGCCGTTCCTGCTCGCTCTCATCGTCGACCTGGCCCTCTTGGCCGCGTTCCGTGACCGGCTGCCCGGACAGTTGGCCAGCCACTTCGAGGCCGGCGGGCAGGCGAACGGCCATGCGGGCCGGACGTCATACGTCCTCGTCACCGTCGTCCTGTTCGTGGTGACCGGCGCCTTGTGGGCCACCATGGTGGTGAAGGAGAACTTCTCCGGCCGGGCCTACCGCCTACTGGTCGCCGGGGGATACGCCTTCGCCGGATTCTTCGGCTATCTGATGGCCGCTGTGCTGATCGTGAACCTGGACGCCGGCGAAGGCGCGCCGGGTGTGTCGTTCCCGATGTGGCAGCCGGCCGCCGCCCTCGGTGCCGGCGCGCTCGCCGCCGGTCTCGGATTCGTGCTGGCCGCACTGGGCCCCGTACCGCAGCAGCCGGACCGCTCAGCGCAGGCCATCGAGGGAGAGCGCATTGTGCTCGCCGACGGGGAGGTCGCCGGATGGGCACGCAGTGCCGACAGTTGGTGGCTGCCGCTCGTCTCGCTCGGACTCCTCGTCCTCGGAGTCGTTCTCTTCTTCGCCGGCAACTGGTCCGCCGCAGTTCTGCTGCTGATCGTCGGCGTGGTGCCGGCAAGCTTCGCCCGGCCGTACGTGAGCGTGGACCGGCGGGGTATCACCGTCTCCGGAATGCTGCCCTGGCCGCGCATCCGGGTGCCGCTCGACCGGATCGAGGCGGCGACCAGCCGGGACATCAACGCCCTTGCGGAGTACGGCGGCTGGGGCTACCGCATCCGGCCCGGACGGACCGGGGTCATGATCCGCTCAGGCGAGGGGATTGTGGCGAGGCTGGTGGGCGGGCGGGAATTCGCGGTGACCGTCGACGACTCCGCGACCGGTGCCGCGCTCCTCAACACCCTGATCGACCGGCGCCGGGCGGGGCGCTGACCATGCTCTTCCGGGTCGATCCCACCTCCACCGTGCCGCTCGGCGACCAGATCGCGGCCTGCGTCCGCCGGGCCGTCGCCGACGGGGCAGCAGTCCCGGGCGAGCGGCTCCCCGCCGCCCGGGTCCTTGCCGAGTCCCTCGGCGTCAACGTCCATACGGTGCTCCGCGGCTACCAGCAGCTCCGCGAGGAAGGGCTGATCGAACTGCGCCGGGGCCGGGGTGCGGTCGTCACCGGTGGCGCCTCGCCGCACCGCGCCCGGCTGCTGGAACACGTACGCGAGGTGGTCGCGGACGCACGCGAGCTGGGCATGACGCAGGACGAACTGCTGTCCCTGATCCGTACCGAACTCGACCGTACATAAGGGACGTTGCAGGCGCGGGTCAGCGCAGGCCGTCCCATCCCCAACGCGGTGTCGGCCCGGGATCGCCGAGGTCTTCGCCGGCCGGGGACGCCGAGACATCGCGTGCGATCTTCGTGCCCCAGTCGAAGTACTCCACGACGCGGCGGCGCAGCAACTCGTCGTCCGGCAGCGCCTTGTCGACCGCCGCCGTCATCAGCTCCATCCAGCGCAGCCGCTGTGGCTCGGTGATCGACAGCCCGAGGTGGGTGCGCAACAGGGCCTGGTGGCCGCCGAGCCTCGCGGTGTAGTCGGCGGGACCGTCGAAGATCTCGGCCAGCCACACGGCGACATGCTCGATGTGCGTCGGGGTGAAGCCCGCGAAGACAGGGGCGAGCAGCGGGTCGGCCAGCGCCTCGTCGTAGAAGGTGTTGCTCAGCCGGCGCAGTACGCCGATGCCGCCGACGGCCTTGTACAGCGTTTCCGGACGTTCGCTCACGCGGGCACCTCCAGGGGTGGGTCCGACCCTCGCGGACCGCTGGGCCCAGCATCCATCAGGGGGCTCGGCCCCGCCGGGACCGTTCGCTGCCGGCGCATCAAGCGGGGGCACCCGTTCACCCGTTCCGTCCCCCTTCCCGCGTGCCGCACGGGGCCGCCAGGCCGAGCGGCCCTGGGGCGTGTTTCGAAAGTCCCGCCTGCCAGGCGGCGCAGCGGGTGGCGGGTACCACCAGTGAATGGTGCGCCACCGCAGCCCCTCGCGCGGCTGCCCTGACGTCCCGCCCGGACCCGGCCGATTCCGCCCAGAGCGAGGAGCTGTTCCCAACTTCCCCGGCTGCGGGCAGAGTCGGCCCATGAGGCTCTTGATCCTGGGTGGTACGGAATTCGTCGGGCGCGCCGTCACCGAGGCGGCGCTCGCACGGGCCTGGCAGGTCACGGTGTTCCATCGCGGCCGTCACGCACCCCCGGCGGGCGTCACAGAGCTGTTCGGCGACCGCACCTGCGCCGACGGACTCGTGGCGCTCGCCGCCGCCGCCGGGCAGAGCGAGGGAGGAACGCACACCTGGGACCTGGTCGTCGACACCTGGAGCGGTGCCCCCTCGGCCGTACGGGACACGGCCCGGCTGCTCGCCGGCCGTGCCGGGCAGTACGCCTATGTCTCCAGCCGTTCGGTGTACGACCACCCCGCCCCGGCCGGACTCCCCGAGGACGGCCCGCTGGTCGACGGGGCCTCGCCGGACGCCGGGGCGGATGTCCCGTACCCGCAGGCCAAACGCGGCGGTGAACTGGCCGCCCTCGACGCGTTCGGTGACCACGCCCTGCTGGTCAGGGCGGGGCTGATCCTCGGGCCGTGGGAGAACGTCGGCAGACTGCCGTGGTGGCTGCGGCGGATCGCCCGCGGCGGACCAGTGCTGGCCCCTGGCGTACCGGACACCCCGCTCCAGTACATCGACGCCCGCGACCTCGCCGACTGGCTGCTGGACGCGGCGGAACGCGGACTGCACGGACCGTACAACGTGGTCAGCCGCCCGGGGCACACGACCATGGGTGAGCTGCTGGACGCCTGTGTGCGTGCCACCGGCTCCGGCGCCGAACTGCGCTGGACGGCCGCCGAGAAGATCCTCGCGGCGGGCGTCCAGCCATGGAGCGAGCTGCCGATCTGGGTGCCGCCGGGCGAGCTGTACGACACCATGCACCAGGGCGACGTCAGCCGGGCGTACACGGCCGGGCTGCGCTGCCGGCCGGTCGGGGAGACGGTCACGGACACCTGGGACTGGCTGCGCGGGCTGGGCGGCGCGGCGCCGCAGCGGCCGGACCGGCCCGCGGTGGGACTGGACCCGGAGACCGAGGCGAAGCTGCTGACGGCCTGAGACTCCGCTTGCCGCGTTGTCGCCGGTCACCGACGCTCCGCGCCGACTCCTTCCTCCGCCTTGCCATCGAATCCGCACGACGCCGCTCGCTGATCCATTCCTTGTCGTGGGGAGGCCGATAGTTTGGCCCCATGGCCGAACTCCTGCTGCACCTCACCGAAGGCCCTCTGTGGGAGGCGGCCCGCGGGATCGGGACGTACGAGATGTCCACCCGCGGCCGCACCCTGCACGAAGAGGGCTTCATCCACTGCTCGCTGCCCCACCAGCTCCCCGGCGTGGCCGAGATGCTGTACGGCGCCGGGGCCCCGGCCGACCTGGTGGTGCTCGTCATCGACCCCGCGCGGCTCTCCGTGCCCGTGCGGTACGAGTCGTTCGAGCCCGGCGGCGAGGAGTTTCCGCACATCTACGGCCCCGTCCCGGTGGACGCGGTCGTGGAGGTACGTCCCTGGCCGCGTAAGGAAGGCACCCCCGCATGAACACCGCATCCTCCACCGGCGCCCCGATCATCGCGGTCACCGGAGCGAGCGGTGCGGTCGGCGGCCGCGTCGCCCAGCGGCTCGTGCGTGCCGGTGTCCCCGTGCGGCTGCTGGGCCGGGACCCGTCCCGGCTGCCGGACCTGCCCGGCTCGGTCGCCGCTCCACCCGCCCCCTACGGCGACGGGGCGGCCATGCGCCGGGCACTCGCCGGGGCGCACACCCTGTTCCTCGTCTCCGCGCACGAGAGCCCCGACCGGGTACGCGAACACACCACCGCCGTGGACGCGGCGGCCGCCGCCGGTGTCGAACGCATCGTGTACCTGTCCTTCCTCGGCGCCGCACCCGACGCCACGTTCACCTTCGGCCGTGACCACTGGCACACCGAGGCGCACATCCGTGTGTCCGAGGTGCGCTACACCTTCCTCCGCGACAGCTGGTACCTCGCCGGGATCCCGGCGATGACCGGGTCCGACGGAGTGCTGCGTGGCCCGGGCGGCGACGGCCGGGTCGCCGCGGTGGCGCACGAGGACATCGCGGACGCGGCGACGGCCGTCCTGCTGGCCGGCACCGGGAGCGCCGGCGCCCGCCACGACGGGGTGACGTACGACCTCACCGGGCCGGAGGCATTCACCCTCGCCGAAGCCGCCGAGGAACTCAGCCGGGCCACCGGACGGACCATCACCTACCACCCGGAGACCCGGGAGGAGGCATACGCGTCACGGGCGCAGTACGGCGCGGCGGACTGGGAGGTCGCCGGCTGGGTGACGTCGTACGAGGCGATCGCGGCCGGCGAGATGGCCACCGTCTCGGACGCCGTACCGCGTCTGACCGGCCGCCCGGCGCAGAACCTGGCCACGTATCTCCGGGAGCATCCGGACAGCTACCGGCACCTGCTCAGGACCGGCTGAACTCCCGGCCCCTCGTCCTTCAGGTGCAGGTGCCGTACAAGGCGAAGTCCCGACGCGCCAAGGGCGACCAGGACTTCGCGTCCGGTCTGCCGATCCTGAGCGCCGGCCAGCGCGCCTGGCTGACCGAGACCATCACCCTGGCGCACGGCGCCGACCACCCGTGGGCGGTGAGGCTGCGCGGTCAGCGGTGAGGACGCGCGGCACAGCCCCCGCCCGCGCACCGCGTCACCTCACGTACACGCCCGCCCGCGCCGCAGCTGCCGCAGCCTCGGCGGCGAGGTCGGCAGCCGCCGTGTCGAGGGGAGCGCCGCTGGCCAGCAGCCGGTAGTAGAGCGGGGCCGAGACCGCGCGGATCACCTCGTCGGGGTCCGTGCCCGCGGGCAGTTCGCCGCGTTCCTGGGCCGCGGTGACGCAGCCCGCCCACTCCGCGACGCGGATCGCGTAGAAGCGGTGCAGGGACTCGGCACCGAGACCTCCCTCGTCTTCCTTCTCACCCTCTACCTGCAGGAAGTCCTCGGCTACTCGCCCCTCGCCACCGGATTCGCCTTCGGGGTCCTGGGCCTGGGCACCGTCATCGGCGGAACCCTCGGCGGCCGCGCCGTCGGCCGCCACGGGGCCCGGGCCACCATCGTCGGCGGCGGGATCGTCCAGGCCGCCGCCACGCTCACCCTGGTCGCCCTCGGTACCTCCGGCGCCTGGATCTGGCTCCTCCTCGCCGCCACCTTCATCGGCGGCATCGGCAACATGCTGGTGATCGTCGGCTTCATGGTCACCGCCACCTCCGGCCTCCCCGACACCGAACAGGGCCTGGCCACCGGCCTCGCCACGATGACCCAGCAGGTCGGCATCACCATGGGCATCCCGGTCATGAGCGCCGTCGCAGCCGCCCGGATGGCCTCGCTCGGCGACACCGGATCCACTGGCGTCCTGTCCGGAGTCACCGTCGCGATCCTGGTCAACTCCGCACTGGTCCTGATGGGTTCGCTGCTGGCCGGCGCGTTCCTGGGAACCCGGCGGCGCGCGGGAGCCACCGGCCGGTGACCGCCCGGACGGCTCCGCCGGACCGGGGAGCCGCCGGGCCGTCCGCCCGGCAGCTCCCTTTCCTCATCCCGTCGCTCCTGCACCGGCCCGGCATGCACCACATCGACGGTGTCCCCCCGCCGGGCCCGATGGCGGGCCCGGAACATTCACCCTGCTCGCAGGGGTGCTGATGTCTGATCAGCTCGAAGAGGACACCGGAAACCCGTGGGCGTGACCGGGCACTCACCGGACCCATGCCGCGTAGGTCCGCGAGCACGGTCCTGTGGGGCGCTGACCTGGCCTTTTGGCGATTGGTGGCGATGGGGTGCGACGGTCTTGATCGGGTGTCTTGCGGACTGTGTCCGGACTGCTGGGAGCGGTAGGGTTAGTATCAAGCGATACCGTATCGAATGAGCGGATGGCTGGTAATGTGTCCTTATGGCCGCTGACCTTCCTCGCCAAGCCGACCCCTCGCGCGCGACCGACCGCCCCGGGGATGAATCGCCTTTCGCTCTCGGCTTGCTGCTGCGCCGGGCGCACTGGCGCGCGGCCGCTGTCATGGGGGAGGCGCTCCGGCCGCTCGGTATCGAGTTGCGGCATTTCGCGGTACTGGTCGTCCTGGTCAACCGTGGGCCTACAGTGCAGCGGGACCTGGTGACGGCGACGGGGTCGGACAAGGCCGGAATCATGCGGGTTGTGGACGATCTGGAGCGCATGGGGCTGGCGGTACGCAGGACCGTTCCGGGGGACCGGAGAGTGCGGGCAGTGGAGATCACACCTCAGGGCGTTGAGCTTTTCGATGCCGCACATGTGGCGGCGGAGCCGCTGGCTGAGCGTCTGGTTGCCGAACTGGGGGCCGGTGAGCCCGAGCAGCTGAGGGATCTGCTGGCCAGGCTCGCCTATCCCGCAGACGGCCAGGTTTAGGCGCGCCCGTGCGCACCGGCCGCCTGCCACGTCGGCGGCTCTCGTTTCATACGGCTTCCGCGGTGACCCCGGACTTGAGAGGTGCGGTCACAGCGCCGGCTCCTCGATGAGCTTCCAGCGCGCGGCGAATGCGGCGGACTGCTGCGGGGTGCGCTCGGACGGGGCGGCGTAGCCGGCGGATCAGGCGTCGGCGGTGATGTGCAGGACAGGGTCGGCGGCGAGGTTGTGGTAGGTCACCGTGACCTCCGGGTGCTGCTCCGCCCAGGTCTTGCGGAAGGCGGCCGTGACCGAGCAGGACGAGGACGCCTCGCCGTAGAACACGGACGAGTCGATGTGCAGCAGCGTGGTCATGGACTTTCTCCAAGATGCGGTGCCCGAGGCGGGGGGCCAGGGGCTGGGGATCGGCGCAAGAAGATAGTTGCACTCGATACCGTATTGAGTGATACCATATTGACTGTAACCAAGATAGCCTCTTGAGTAGATGGGGGCGGGCGGTCATGGACGTCTATGAGGCGGTCACGAGCCGACGGGCGGTGCGCGTGTTCACCGGCCGGCCCGTGCCGAGGGAAACGCTGGAACGGGTCCTGTCCGCCGCGGCCTGGGCGCCGTCCGGATCGAACATCCAGCCGTGGCACACCTACGTGCTGACCGGCGCACCGCTGGCCGAACTCAAGAAGCGTGCCGGCGAGCGCCTGGCCTCGGGCGACCCCTGGGATGCGCCGGAGTACGAGATGTATCCGCCCGAACTGAAGGCTCCGTACCGCGAGCGCCGATCCGCCTTCGGCGAGCAGCGCTACGGCGCACTCGGCGTCGCGCGTGAGGACCTGGAGGCGCGGCAGCGGGCCGCTGCCGCGAACTGGGACTGCTTCGGCGCACCTGCCGCCCTGTTCTGCTACATCGACAAGGACATGGGTTCGCCCCAGTGGGCCGACGTCGGCATGTATCTGCAGACTGTCATGCTGCTGCTCCGCGCCGAAGGGCTGCACAGCTGCACGCAGATGGCCTGGGCGAAGTACCACAAGACCGTCGCGGAGGTCCTGTCGCCCCCGGACGGACTCATCCTCTTCTGCGGCATGTCGATCGGGTTTGAAGACGTCACAGCGGGTGACGCCCGTACAGGCCGGGCGCCGCTCGACGAGACGGTCGCGTTCGTCGATGGTCTCTGACGCCATCCCCCCTTGGTCGATCAACGAGCCGTTTCATGCCGCACCCACATAGCGGCTCATATGTCATAGTGCGCACGTAATCCCGATGAACGGCATGTCGTGAAGATCGCAGTCATCGGCGGTACCGGACTGATCGGGTCGCAGGTCGTCAAGAACCTGAGTGGCTGTCCACGATGGAGGAGGGTGAGCCCCTCAACTACCGCCGCTGGAAGACGGAGTGGAACTGCGCCCGCAGGGCGCTCCAGGCGGCGGAGAACGAGGCGGCCGAGCGCGAGGGCCGCAAGCCCGTCGAGCTGCCCCACATGGTGACCCACGACCTGCGCCTCTTCTTCGCCTCCGCCCTTATCGCCGGCGGAGCGAGCGTCAAGCAGGTGCAGTTGGTCCTCGGCGCGCGTCCGCCGTCATCACGCTGCGGATCTACGCGCACCTGTGGCCGGGGGAAGAAGAACGCACCCGGGCCGTCATGGACGCCGTGCTCGGCGGCCTGCGGACCGGGTGCGGACAGCTAAGCGGTGCGACCCGCGAAAGCGCAGGTCAGACCGCCTAGAGGGAGATCAGGCCTTCTTGGTCTCCCAGAAGATCTTGTCGATCTCGGCGATGTAGTCCAGCGCCTTCTGGCCCGTCGCCGGGTCCGTGGAGGCCTTCGCGGCCGACAGCGCCTTGAGGGCGTCGTTGACCAACTGGTGCAGCTCCGGGTACTTCTCGAAGTGCGGGGGCTTGAAGTAGTCGCTCCACAGCACTGAGATGTGGTGCTTCGCAAGCTCGGCGCGCTGCTCCTTGATGACCACCGCGCGGGCCCGGAAGTGCGGGTCCTCGTTGGCCTGGTACTTCTCCTGGACGGCCTTGACGGACTCCGCCTCGATGCGGGCCTGGGCCGGGTCGTACACGCCGCAGGGCAGGTCGCAGTGGGCGCTGACCTTCACCTTGGGGGCAAACAGGCGGGAAAGCATTGAGCTGTCCTTCCTCGTGATCGTCTTCTCAGGTGGGACATTACTCCGTGAGGGACGTGTTTTCGTGGGTGCCCCCATGGGCTTAGGCCAAAAGTCCAAGGTGAGTATGGGACCAGTAGTCGAATGCACGGAACGGACCGGGGAGGTGCCGGGGATGCCGGAGGTACCGGAGTTGGCGCAGGAGCCCCTGCGGGGTACGGCGGGGCGGCTGCCGTTCCAGGTGGTGGAGGTGACGGGACCGTCGATGGTGCCCACGCTCTATCACGGGGACTGGCTGCTCGTGCAGTACGGGGCGCCAGTGCGCCCCGGTGACGTGGTTGTCCTGCGCCACCCGTTCCAACAGGACCTGTTGGTCGTCAAGCGGGCCACCGAGCGCCGCGCGGGCGGCTGGTGGGTGCTGGCCGACAACGCGTTCGCGGGCGGGGACAGCACGGACTACGGGACGGTGCCCGAAGAGCTGGTGCTGGCCCGGGTCCGGGCCCGCTACCGGCCGCTGAGGAAGGATCAGCGTTCGGTCGGCGCGGTGCTGGCCTGGGCGGTCTCCGCGCTGCGGCCGGTGTCGGCGGCGCGCTCCGTCTCCAGGCGCTTGCGGGCCCGGTAGGCGGCCACATTGGCGCGGGTCGCGCAGCGGTCCGAGCAGTAGCGGCGGGACCGGTTGGTCGAGGTGTCGAGGTACGCGTTGCGGCAGGGCGTGGCCTCGCAGAGCCCGAGCCGGTCCACCCCGTACGACGTGAGGTGGAAGGCGAGACCCATCGCCGCTATGGCGGCGTAGCCTGCCGTCGCGTTCGAGGGGTGGTCGGCCAGGTGCATGTGCCAGTCCGGTTTCCCGTCCGCGTCACGGGTGTTGTGGCCGGAGATCTGCGGGCTGACCGGGAACTCCAGCAGCAGCGAGTTCAACAGGTCGACGGCGAGCGTCTCGTCGCCGATGTCGGCCGCCTCGAAAACGGCGCGCAGCCGTCCCCGTACCGAGCGGAAGCGGGTCACGTCCGCGTCGGTGGCTCGCCTCGCCGCCTGTCCGTTGGCGCCGAACAGATCGCGGACCGCCTCGACGGAGGTGAGGACGTCCTTGTTGCGGGCCGGCTCCTCGGTGTTGACCAGGCGCACCGCATAGTCCGAGTAATAGGCCAGTTCCACTTGTAGTCCTTACGGGGTCGGTCTAAGGTCGGGTTTCGGGGCCGATGTAACGGTCGTTTCTGCTTCGAGAGTATTACGTAGTGGAGGGATTCGGGTGACGGAGACATCGACGGGTACTGACTGGCAGGCCTGGCAGCAGAGCTGGGACCGGCAGCAGGAGTGGTACATGCCCGACCGCGAGGAGCGGTTCCGGGTGATGCTGGACATGGTCGAGGCCTTCGTCGGGCCCCGGCCGAGGGTGCTCGACCTCGCGTGCGGTACGGGAAGTATTACGGACCGGCTCCTCAAGCGGTTCCCCGAGGCCACCAGTACCGGTGTCGATCTCGACCCGGCGCTGCTCACCATCGCCCGCGGCTCCTTCGCCGGCGACGAGCGCGTCACGTTCGTCACGGCCGACCTCAAGGACCGCGCCTGGGCCGACCGGCTGCCGTACGACACCTACGACGCCGTCCTCACCGCCACCGCCCTGCACTGGCTGCACAGCGAACCGCTCGCCACGCTCTACGGGCAGCTCAGCGGACTTGTCCGGGACGGCGGGGTGTTCATGAACGCCGATCACATGATTGACACCGACACCCCCCGTATCAACGCGGCCGAACGCGCCCGCCGTCACGCCGGGATGGACCGGGCCAAGGCCGCGGGAGCCCTCGACTGGGCGGACTGGTGGGCCCTCGCGGCCAAGGACCCGGTCCTCGCCGGACCCACCGCCGAGCGGTATGAGATCTACGGCGAGCACGCCGACGGCGACATGCCGTCCGTGCGGTGGCACGCGGACACTCTGCGCGCCGCGGGCTTCGGCGAGGCACGGGCCGTCTGGGCCTCCCCGTCGGACGCCCTGGTGCTCGCCGTGAAGTTGTCCCGATAGTCGCTGGTGGGCGCACGACGACAGCTACGGCACCATGCGTCACATGGGGCGGTGCGGACTCCGGTCCGTACCGCCCCGGACTTTTTCCGCGCCTGCTGCAACCCGCCGCGCACCCTGGCGCACTGGAAGGGTGAGACGGTCCGCACCCGCGGACCCGGGAAGGGGCGCCGACGATGCGGATCGATGACGAAGCCGCGCTGCACGCCTTCGTCGAGGGCAGACGTACGGCACTGTTCCGCAGCGCCTATCTGCTCTGTGGCGACCGGCACGAGGCCGAGGACCTGGTCCAGTCGACCCTCGTGAAGGTCGTGCTCGGCGGGCGGCGGCACGGGCGGCTGGACAACATCGAGGCGTACGCGCGCAAGACGCTGGTCAACACCTTCATAGCCGCCCGCCGCCGGTTCTGGCGGCGCGAGGAGGCGTACGGCGAACTGCCCGAGCGCGCGGGCCAGTCGACCGACCCGGACACCGGCCTTGCGGTACGGGCGGCCCTCGCCCGGCTCACGGCCAAGCAGCGGGCCGTTCTGGTGCTGCGGTACTGGGAGGACCTGAGCGTCGAGGCCACGGCCGACATGCTCGGGATGCGGGAGAACACGGTCAAGAGCCACGCGGCTCGGGGGTTGGCGGCGCTGCGCGCCGAGATGGCGGAGGAATACGTATGAGCGACGTCAGGGAGCTGCTGGGGCGGGCCGCCGAGCACGCGGGGCAGCCGGTCATCAGCACCGAAGGGGTGTACGCGAAGGCCGCCCGGGTGCGGTGGCGGCGCCGGGCCACGGTCGCGGCGGCCGCGTTCGCCGTGGTCACGGCCGGAGCGGTCGTGGTCCCGGGGCTGACTGCGCAGCCGAAGGAGGAGCAGGCCTCGGTGGCGGCGCCCGCCGAACCGGCCGGCAACAGCGGCCGGGCGAAGAAGCTCGTCGAGCTGCTGCCCAAGGGGGTGGGCTCGGTCGAGCAGGTCTCACTCGCCGTGATCATCAAGCACGCGACCCCGCAGCAGGCCAAGGAGCATCCGGTGGGGCCGCTGGACGGGCAGTACGCCGTCCGCAGGGACGGGGGCGTCGGCTACCTCGTCATCGGCGCCATGAGCGGCGAGCAGGTCCGCAAGAAGTTCGGCGGATCCGCTCCCGCCGACGACCTCTGCAAGCCGACCAACGGGGAGCCGCGCCCGACCGACTGCGTACGTGAGGAACTGCCGGACGGCCGGGTGCTGACCATCTGGAGCGACTCGATGGACTACGGCGACGGTACGCCGCAGTGGGGCTTCGAACTCGTCGGCCGGCTCACGCTGAGGGACGGCGGGCTGCTGACCGTGCGGGACAGCACCGGCTTCACGGCCGACACCTCGCAGGGGCCGCTGCTCAAGAAGACCCCGCTCACGCGCGCCCAGCTGCGCACGCTGATGCTGAGCCCGGAGCTGCTGCCGAAGAAGTAGCCCGGCGGGGGATACGGGGACACGGGGATACGGGAGAGGGCGGTACGGACCGGAGTCCGTACCGCCCTCGTGTCATTCCCGTGCCGCTACAGCACCTTCGACAGGAACGACTTCGTCCGGTCGTGCTGCGGGTTCGTCAGAACGTCGCGCGGGTGGCCCGACTCGACCACCACCCCGTCGTCCATGAAGACCAGCGCATCGCCGACCTCCCGGGCGAAGCCCATCTCATGGGTCACCACGATCATCGTCATGCCGTCCTCCGCGAGCCCGCGCATGACGTCCAGGACGTCGCCCACCAGCTCCGGGTCGAGCGCCGACGTCGGCTCGTCGAAGAGCATCAGCTTCGGCTCCATGGCCAGTGCGCGGGCGATCGCCACCCGCTGCTGCTGGCCGCCGGAGAGCTGCGACGGGTAGTTCTTCGCCTTGTCGGCCAGGCCGACCCGGTCCAGCAACCGCTCCGCGCGGGCCCGGGCGACGGCCTTCGCCTCGCCCTTGACCTGTACCGGGGCCTCCATGACGTTCTCGATGGCCGTCATGTGCGGGAAGAGGTTGAACCGCTGGAAGACCATGCCGATGTCTCGGCGCTTCAGGGCGACCTCGGTGTCCTTGAGCTCGTAGAGCTTGTCGCCCTTCTGGCGGTAGCCCACCAGATCGCCGTCGACATAGAGCCGGCCGGCGTTGATCTGCTCCAGGTGGTTGATGCACCGCAGGAACGTCGACTTGCCGGAACCGGACGGGCCGATCAGGCAGAAGACCTCCCGCGGGGCGACCTCCAGGTCGATGCCCTTGAGAATGTGTGCGGCGCCGAAGGACTTGTGGACGCCCTCGGCCTTCACCATGGGGTGCGTTGTCACTTGGCCACCTCCGAACGGCGGAACATGTTCAGGTTGGCCCGCAGGCGCTGCAGCGGGGTGGGCGGCAGGGAGCGCAGCGATCCGCGGGCGTAACGGCGCTCCAGGTAGTACTGGCCGACGCTGAACACGCTGGTCAGGGCCAGGTACCAGATCGAGGCGACGATGAGCATCTCCATCACCGCGAACGAGGTGGCCGCGATGTCTTGTGCGCTGCGCAGCAGATCCTGGTACTGGACCGCGACGACCAGTGACGACGTCTTGAGCATGTTGATGAACTCGTTGCCCGACGGCGGGATGATCACCCGCATCGCCTGTGGGAGCACCACACGCCGCATGGTCTTTGCCTGACTCATGCCCAGCGCATGGGACGCCTCGGTCTGGCCTTCGTCCACGGACTGGATGCCGGCCCGGACGATCTCCGCCATGTATGCGCCCTCATTGAGGCCGAGGCCCAGCAGGGCGGCCAGGAACGGCGTCATGACATCGGTCATCTCGTCCCGGTAGAACCCGATGTTGAAGATCGGGAAGATCAGGGCGAGGTTGAACCAGATGAGCAGCTGTACATACACCGGAGTGCCGCGGAAGAACCAGATGTACAGCCAGGCCACCGTGCTGGTCACCGGGTTCTTCGACAAGCGCATCACGGCGAACAGCACGCCGAGCACCAGGCCCAGGGCCATGGAGGCCACGCTGATGTAGATCGTGTTCCGGAGACCCGTCAGGATGCTGGGGTCGAACAGCTTGTCCGGCACGGTTGCCCAGCGCACATTGCCCTGCGAGAAGGCGTACGTAAGTCCCGCGAGGACTGCGATCACGACCAGGGCGCTGATCCAGCGCCCGAAATGACGTACCGGGATCGCCTTGATTGCCATGGGTGGTATCTGGTCCGCGATAGGGGTTGCTCCCGACGGAACCTTGTCGATCTTGTCGCTCACAACGACTGCCCTTCAGGGGTACGCGGGTCAGGAGCCGCCGTTGATGGCTGCTTCGGTGACGGCGCCGTCGGCGGCGCCCCACTTGTCGAGAGCGGTCTTGTAGGTGCCGTCGGCGATGATCGCGTCCAGGGCGGCCTTGAGGGCGTCACGGAGCTGCGTGTTCTTCTTGTCCACCGCGATGCCGAACGGTCCGGCGTCCGACTTGTTGGCGACGGCCTCGAAGTCGTTGCCGCCGCCTGCGGTCTTGGCGATGTATGCGGCGACCGGGGAGTCGTTCAGGTCGGCGACGGCACCGCCGGACTTGACTCGGGTCTGGGCCTCGGCGTCGGTGGAGAAGGCCTCGATGGAGATCTTCTTCTTTCCGTCCTTGACGCACTTGGCCGACAGGTCCTTGGCGGCCGTCTCGTACGTCGTGCCGCGCTGGACGGCGAGCTGCTTGCCGCAGAGATCGTCGACCGACTTGATGCCCTCCGGGTTGCCCTTCTTCACCAGAATCCCGGTGCTGGCGGTGAAGTAGTCGACGAAGTCGACACCCGTACCGGTCTTCTTGCCCTTGTCGTCCAGACCCTCCTGGCGGGCCTTGGTGTCGCTCATGGCAGACATGACGGCGTCGTAGCGGCCGGTGGGCAGCGCGCCGAGCAGGGTGTCGAAGGTGCCCGAGGTGAAGTCGACCTTCACGCCGAGCTGCTTGCTGAGGGCCGCGGCGATGTCGGGGTCGACACCGACGATTTTCTCGCCCTCCTTGAACTCCATCGGGGCATACGTGGCGTCCGTACCGACCTTGATGACACCGGCCTTCTTGACGTCCGCCGGCAGCTTGTCGAAGAGGGGAGCGGCGCTCTTGGTGCCACTGCCCGTCGTCGTGGTGTCCGAGTTGGTCTGGTCGCCACAGGCGGTCAGCAGCATGGTGCCGGCGACCGCGATGGCGCAGACCGCTGCAATCCGGGACGTTGCGGTCGTGCGACGGGTGGTGCGAGCGGTCATGATCGGGTTCCTCCGGCGGGTGAGGGTGGAGTTGCCAGGCGGTATGGCACACATCGTCGGATGTCGCCGCCTCGTATGGTTACGGCATCTTGCCATTCGGACTAGCCCAAACAGGGGGCCAGTCATGTCAAAATCGGGTAACGGGCGATCCCCGAACCTCAGTAGGCCGGTACATCAAGGCCGGACCTTCTATGGGGTTTTCTTCTTCCGGCCGGAGAATCTTCGGCGCGTCTCGACTGGTGGACGGATATCTGGTTGATTAGTCGACTTGTCCAGATATTCGACTATGAGGCACGTCACCGCGTCGGTTTGAACTCGTCCGGGATGCGGTCCGTCCGGTAAGAAAGACCTTTACACCCCTCATCCGGGGCTCAGGGCGCGTGTGCGGCGCGCCCGCGCGTACGTACCTCCCCCTGCCGGAGCGGGCCAACCGCTCACTGCAGGGAACGGACGCGGTGCCCGCCCACCCCTCCTCAACCAGGAGTGGCCACCCTCAGGCAAAGAAGACTTAAGGGGTCATCACCATGGCAGCGGAGATCGTCAATCCTCGCAGCGACAGCACGACTGACAGCAATACCGGGAGCGCCACCGATGAGCCGTTCGACGCGGCCTTCGCGCTCCACCGCGGCGGGAAGATGGCCGTGCAGGCCACCGTCCCGCTGCGCGACAAGGACGACTTGTCCCTCGCGTACACACCAGGCGTTGCCAAGGTGTGCAGCGCCATCGCGGAGAATCCCGAGCTGGTTCACGACTACACCTGGAAGTCGCAGGTCGTCGCCGTCGTGACGGACGGCACCGCGGTGCTCGGGCTGGGAGACATCGGACCGGAGGCGTCCTTGCCCGTGATGGAAGGCAAGGCGATCCTCTTCAAGCAGTTCGGCGGGGTCGACGCGGTGCCGATCGCGCTCGCGACGACCGATGCGGACGAGATCGTGGAGACGGTCGTCCGGCTCGCACCGTCGTTCGGAGGCGTGAATCTGGAGGACATCTCGGCGCCCCGCTGCTTCGAGATCGAGCGCAGGCTGCAGGAGCGGCTCGACATCCCGGTTTTCCACGACGACCAGCACGGTACGGCCGTGGTGACCCTGGCAGCGCTGCGCAACGCCGCGAAGCTGTCCGGGCGGACCCTCGGCGACCTGCGCGGCGTCATCTCCGGCGCGGGGGCGGCAGGGGTGGCCATCGCCAAGTTCCTGCTGGAGGCGGGGCTCGGTGACGTCGCCGTGGCCGACCGCAAGGGGATCGTCAGCCGGGACCGCGAGGACCTGACGGACGTCAAGCGTGAGCTCGCGGAGATCACCAACAAGGCGGGCATCTCCGGTTCGCTGGAGACGGCACTGGTCGGCGCGGACGTCTTCATCGGCGTCTCCGGCGGTACGGTGCCGGAGGCGGCGGTCGCGTCGATGGCGCCCGGTGCGTTCGTCTTCGCCATGGCCAACCCGGACCCGGAAGTCCACCCCGACATCGCGCACAAGTACGCGGCGGTCGTGGCGACGGGCCGGTCGGACTACCCGAACCAGATCAACAACGTGCTGGCCTTCCCCGGCATCTTCGCCGGTGCGCTGCAGGTGCGGGCGTCCCGCATCACCGAGGGCATGAAGATCGCCGCGGCGACTGCGCTGGCGGATGTGGTGGGAGACGAACTGGCGGCGGACTACGTGATTCCCTCGCCGTTCGACGAGCGGGTTGCTCCCGCGGTGACGGCCGCGGTTGCCGCGGCGGCACGCGCGGAGGGCGTGGCGCGCCGCTGAGGTGAGCGCGGGGCGGGGCGGGGCGGACCCCCCGCCCCGCCCCTTCCCGTACCCGGGCCCGGCCCCTGGCCCCATGCCTCGAACGCCGGCGAGGCCGAGCGGTGCCCCGCGCCCCGGTACGGCCACGCGGGCCACGTCACACCTCTCGCCGGTTCCGCCGCACCCGCCTCGCGCCTAGGGTCAGGGCCATGTTCGCCGCCTACGCAGCCCGCATCGACCGCGACCACCCCCTCACCGGCCTTGAACTGGGCGAGCGCCCAGCTCCCGAGGCGCGCCCCGGCTGGACCACCGTCCATGTCCGGGCCGCTTCCCTCAACCATCACGACCTCTGGTCGCTCCGTGGCGTCGGCCTCGCCGAGGACAAGCTGCCGATGATCCTCGGCTGTGACGCGGCCGGGATCGACGAGGACGGCAACGAGGTCGTCCTGCACTCCGTCATCGGTCAGACCGGACACGGCGTCGGCCCGGACGAGCCCCGGTCCATCCTCACCGAGCGCTACCAGGGCACCTTCGCCGAGCAGGTCACCGTCCCCAGCTGGAATGTGCTGCCCAAGCCGAAGGAGCTCACCTTCGAGCAGGCCGCCTGTCTGCCGACCGCCTGGCTCACCGCGTACCGGATGCTCTTCACCAATGCCGGAGTGCGGCCCGGTGACTCCGTCCTCGTCCAGGGCGCCGGCGGTGGTGTCGCGACCGCCGCGATCGTCCTCGGCAAGGCTGCCGGGCTGCGGATCTACGCCACCAGCCGCGACGAGGCCAAGCGCAAGAGGGCCGTCGAACTCGGTGCGATCGAGGCGTACGAGCCCGGCGCGCGGCTGCCGCAGCGCGTCGATGCCGTCATCGAGACGGTCGGCGCGGCCACCTGGTCCCATTCGGTGAAGTCGCTGCGCCCCGGTGGCACCCTGGTCATCTCCGGCGCGACCAGCGGCGACCGGCCCTCGCACGCCGAGCTGACCCGGATCTTCTTCCTGGAGCTGAAGGTTGTCGGTTCGACGATGGGGTCCAAGGACGAGCTGGAGGACCTGCTGGCGTTCTGTGCGACGACCGGAGTGCGGCCCGTCATCGACGAGGTGCTGCCGCTGGACCGCGCCCGCGAGGGGTTCGAGCGGCTCGCCTCGGGCGACCAGTTCGGAAAGATCGTACTCACCACATCCTGAAGTGCCGCTCTCTGACACAGAGATGATGCGTCGATCCTGCTGCTGAGATCTGCCGCCATGCGTGCCGTCGGGGCCTCATGGCGGCAGTTGTCACTTTGCCGACGCGCGCAGGCCGGCCTGCGGCGGGTCATCGCCGAACGCCTCACTCAACCCGTGTGCGTCCCGCGCTTCCGTTGTCGGCCCGCGGCGCGGATCATGTCAACCATGGTTGACATGGGCGACGTGTCAATGTAAGTTGACATCATGACCGAAGCAACGGATCTCGCCGCACGCGCCGGCGACCGCGACCCGCGCGTCGGGTTGCGAGCCGTCGCCGCCCTGCGGCGGCTGCTGGAGCAGCTCGAAGCCGTACAAGTCAGAAGTGCTCGCGTCCAGGGCTGGTCGTGGCAGGAGATCGCGGCCGAACTGGGCGTCAGTCGACAGGCCGTCCACAAGAAGTACGGGAGGCATTGATGTTCGAGCGATTCACCGGCGGTGCCCGCGCCGTCGTGACCGGTGCCGTGGACCAGGCCAAGAAGACCGGTTCCGACTCCGTCACCGAGGAGCACATGCTGCTCGCCCTGCTCGACCAGCAGGGCGGCCGGGCCGCCTTCGCTGTCGCAGCCCTCGGGCTGACCGACTGCCGCGCCTCGGTGGAGACGGCGCTTGCCGAGGCCCGTCGACGAGGCGGGCTGACCAAGGCCGACACGGACGCACTCGCCGGCATCGGCATCGATGTGACGGAGATCGTCACCCGAATCGAGGACGCCCACGGTGCAGGCGCCCTGGCTGAGGACCGCCGCGGGCGGTCCGGGCGGCCCTCCTTCGCCCGGGGCGCAAAGGCGATTCTGGAGAAGTCCCTGCGGGTCGCGGTAGGGCGTGGTGACCGCTTCATCGGTGAGGAACACATCCTGCTGGCGTTCACCGTCACGCCCGGTGTGGTCGCCGATGTGCTGGCGGAGCACGGGGCGACGCACGAGGCGGTCACCCGCGCGCTGTATGGGGAGGGTGCCGGGGGAGCCGAGGGGCAGGCGAAGGCGGGGTAGGGATGTGGTGGACGTGGGGGGGGGGGGGCCCCCCCCCCGCCCCCCCCCGGGGGGGGGGCCCGCGGGGGGGGGGGGGGGGGGGCGCGGGGGGGGCGGGGGGGGGGGGGGGGGGTGGGGGGGGGCGGGGGGGGGGCCCCCCCCCGCCACTGCTCACTCCTTGGCGTCGGCGCCCTTCCGCAGGAGCGCGCCGATGCCGGCCGCCGCCGTCGACAGATGGCGGCGGGCCTCGACCAGCTGGTCCTCCGTGATGCCCCGGTCGCGGGCCGCGTCGCGGATGTCGTCCCGGAAGCGGTCGAGCAGGCGGTCCAGGTCGCGGGCCGGGTCGCCCGTCGTGCCCGTCTCCTTGCCCCAGTCGGGGTCGGCGGCCGCCGGTTCGGGCTTGATGTACGGGGGCCGGCCGGTCGTCCCGGCGTAGCCGGCCAGGCGGCCGGTGATCTCGGCCAGCCCCTCCCGTACGCCGGTGGGCCAGTCACCCCGGGCGAAGTGCTCCTGGACCTGCCGGGCCGCGTTCTGCATCTGCTCGCGCGCCTTCTCCTGGGCCTCCTTGGCCTGGCGGCGCGCCTGCTGGGCGTCCTCGCGGGCACGGCGGGACTCGTCCTTCGCCCGGCGGGCCTGCTCCTTCCACTCCTGCTTGGCCTTGCGCAGCTCCTCCTTGGCGGTGCGCCAGGCCTCGCTGTCGCCGAAGTCCGTGAAGTCGCCGAACGGGGAGCCCCGGTCGCCCTTCGCGCTGGTCCCGGTGGCGGAGGTGTGCCGGGTCTCGCCGGCTGCCGCGCGCATCTCGCTGCGCAGCTTCCCCGCCGCGCCCCGCACGTCGTCCCGCATCTCGGCGGCCAGTTCGGAGACCGACTCGCGGATCTCCAGCTCCAGATCGGCCAGTTCGCCGCCGCGGTCCGCCAGTTCGGCGCGGCCCGCGTCGGTGATCGAGTAGACCTTGCGACCGCCCTCGGTGGCGTGCGTGACGAGACCCTCGGCCTCCAGCTTGGCCAGGCGAGGATAGACGGTGCCCGCCGATGGTGCGTACAGGCCTTGGAAACGTTCCTCGAGGATCCGGATCACCTCGTAGCCGTGACGGGGCGCCTCGTCCAGGAGTTTCAGAAGGTAGAGGCGGAGCCGCCCATGAGCGAATACGGAGGGCATGTCAGAGCACCTTTCCGGTCGACTCGGCGTCGTACGGATCGTCCTCGGCCGGTGGGCGGCGGAGCAGGGCTATCGACCCCGACACGGTCGTGGCCCTCAGCGTCCCGGTGCCTGCGCCGAGCGTCCCGGTGATCCGCTTCGCCCCCCACTGGCCGCCGACCCGCAGATCCTCGAAGCTGTTGGAGACGGCGCCGCTGGCCGTGTTCGCCTCGACCGTCGCGTCCGCCGGGTGCGGCAGCCGGATGGCTACCTCGCCGGAGACCGTGGTCAGCCGGATGTCCGTGGGCTTCCCGGTCGGGTCCAGGTCCAGCACCATGTTGCCGCTGACCGATTCGGCCCGTACCACCGTCCCGGCGCCCTCGACGACCGTCAGATCGCCGGAGACCGACTTGAAGCGAAGCTCTCCGGTGACGGACTGGGCCTCCACACTGCCGGAGACCGTGTCCGCGCGGACCGTGCCGCCGAGGCCCACGAGCGTGGTGTCGCCGGTGATGCCGCGCACGTCCGTACGTCCCCGGATGCCCGAGACCAGCGCTCCGGCGCCGACCGTGCCGAGCTCCACCGTCGACCCGGCCGGCACGGCGAGCGAGACCACCGCGCTGCGGTGCCGCCCCTTGTGGTCGAACCACTTCAGGAAGCCGTGCCAGGGCAGGTCCTCGTAGGCGACCGTGAGGATGCCGTCCTTCTGCGTCACATTGAGCGGCGGGCCCTCGATCGCGGAGACCTCCAGCCGCGCGGTCGGCTCATCGGTGCCGACGACGTTGACGGTGCCGTTGACGATGCGCACGCTGAGTGCCGTCACCGGGTCGTCGAAGGTGAGCTTCTGAGGCTCGGCGATGGCCCACGTCGACACAGGCATGGATCTGACCTCCCAGGAACGCGCCGTGACGCAACATATCGCGTCTCTTGAAGGACACGATATATCGCGGATCGGGGAAGTCAAGGGAGGGCGGGGTGGCCTGAGGTGATCAAATGACGTCAAGTGTGGGCAAATTGCCCTACGGTGTGAGCTGTGAACGCGACATCACCCGTGGGTGCGCTGCTGCTCTGCCGGGCCGGACCCGACTCCGTACGGCCGGTGGCCCATCTGCTGCGCGAACGCATGCTGCTCGCGCCCGCGGGAGACGGGTGGAGCGTCCTGGTGCCGGAAGGAAGGCCCTGGCGGGACGGGGGAGAAGGGGATCAGCCGGTCGACAGTGTGGTGGGCGGCTGGGCCACCGCGCTCGCGGTCGGCTCCACCTGGCCGGTTCTCGCGCTGTGGTGGGACGGCGACCGGGCCGGCTACACGCTCGCGTCCGACTTCCGGCGGCCCGTCGGATACATCTGGCTGGCGGACGGGACTCCGGCGGGTGAGGGCGAGGCGATGCGTACGTTTGCCGCGCGGCTCGGGCTCGACCCCGTCCTGGACGTCCAGCGGCTCGAAACGCTGACCCGCCCGGATCCCGACGCGGACGCCCGCACCCGGCTGCGCGGTCTCCTCGCCGCACTCACCCGCATCGGACTGACCCTCCCGGCCGGCCTCGATCCCGGCGAACCCGCTGATCGGCTGCACGCCTCGGCCGACAGCAGGCCCGGAACGGAGCGGATCGCCTGGGCGGGCTGGCGCGACGCGTTGAAGACCGAACTCGCCGCGGTCGAGAGCGGCAGACTCGGCCCGTGGCTGCGCGGCCCCAAGGCGCGTGCACTCGCCACCGCCCAGCTCGCCGCGGGAGTGCCGCTCGTCACCTGGGGGATCGGGCGCCGCAGCGGAGGGTGGGCGTTCGCGGGAGCGCTGCTGATCGTGCACGGGGCACTCGGTCTTGCGTGCGACCGGATCCGGGCCGACGGTCGCTGATCCGGGATGCGGGGGCTGATCCCGGCCGACGGGGCCCGGCGGACGCGCCCTGGGGCGTCGCCCTACTCCTCGTCCTCGTCGTCCAGCCGGGCCAGCCAGGTGGCGAGGCGCTCGACGGGCACCTCGAAATCGGGATTGAGGTCGACGAACGTACGCAGCTGCTCGGCGAGCCACTCGAAAGTGACCTCCTCCTCGCCGCGCCGCTTCTCCAGCTCCTCGATGCCACGGTCGGTGAAGTACATGGCGCAAGTTTAACGGCCTCCCCGCGGCAGGGAGTGGGCTCCCGCCGCCCTGCAACTCCGCCGGCGGCGTTGTCGTCAGTCACCGACGCTCCGCGTCGACTCCCTCCTCCGCCTTGCCACCGAAGCCGCACGACGCCGCTCGCTGATCCACTCCCTGCCGCGGGGGCGCCCGTAACGGCCTCCCCCGCGACTGGGAGTGGGCTCCCGCCGCCCTGCAACTCCGCCGGCGGCGTTGTCGTCAGTCACCGACGCTCCGCGTCGACTCCCTCCTCCGCCTTGCCATCGAAGCCGCAGGACGCCGCTCGCTGATCCACTTCCTGCCGCGGGGGCGCCCGTAACGGCCTCCCCGCGGCAGGGAGTGGGCTCCCGCCGCCCTGCGACTGGGCTTGCGGCGTTGTTGTCGGTCACCGATGCTCCGCGTCGACTCCGTCCTCCGCCTTGCCACCGAAGCCGCAGGACGCCGCTCGCTGATCCACTCCCTGCCGCGGGGGAGGCCGTAATGCCTGGTGACAGCCCTCAGGGGCCGAGAGCGCGGGCGCCGGAACCCTCGGCGGGGGCGACGGAATCCGGCCGGGAAACGTCCGAGAACCGGTGCGCCCGGCCACGGCGTCCTGACGGATGTGCATCGCATCGATCGCGTACTGCCGTTAACCTGCGGGGAGTTCGGGGAACGGGGGTGTCATGAGTGACAGCGGGGCCCGTATTGCACGCATTGAGATGCCGGACGGCACACCGGTCTGGGCACGCATCTCAGGGGCCGAGGAACTTGAGCAGCAGTCGGCCGGGAACGGGCCGTCCTACACGGACACCGGCTTCTCGGACTTCGCCGACCAGGTGCAGGCCCGGGTGGAGAGCCTGCAGGGGGTGGTGACCAGCGTCGCGCGCTCGCTCGCCGAGCCGCTGCGGGCCGTGCGGCCGGACGAGGTCAGCGTCGAATTCGGTATCGAGCTCACCGCCAAGGCCGGCAAAGTGGTCGGACTCCTCGCGGACGGGGAGGCCAAGGGCGCCATCAAGGTCACGCTCACCTGGAGCGGTGGCGGCCCGGCCGCCGATCCGCCGATCACGCCGCAGGTGCCCGCGCAGGCCGCCGCGCCACCCATGCCGCCCATCCCGCCCGCCCCGCCCGCACCCGCCGCCCCGCCTGCACCACCGGTGCCGCCGGGACCAGCACCCGCGCGGCCCGACCGCGCGTCCCCGCCGTCGCACGCCCCCGCATCCTCGGACGATGCGTCCGCCGGAGCATCCCCCGGCTCACCGGCGCACCCCGACGGTGCCGCGACCTCCGACGGCGGCGGGTCATGACGGAGGAGACCGCCGGGGGCGCAGAAAGGGGTCCGGGGCCGGAGGAGGCTGCGCTCATGGACCTCGTGCGGGACGCCACCGTACGCATCCATCGCCGGGGGGACGGGTATGCCACTGACGAACCCGGCCCGGGCTTCTTGGGGAGTGGCTTTTTCATCGCCCCGAGCTGGGTCCTCACATGTGCACATGTCGCCATGCAGGGGGAGGGGCGCGAGGTGAACGTGCTGTTCAGGGCCGACCCCTACGACGCCGGGCTGACCGAGGTCCCCGGCGTGGTGCTCGCCGCGCTGCCCGAGACCCGGCCGGCCGGCGCCCAGGGCTGGCCCGCGCCCGACCTCGCACTCATTCAGCTGCGGCGGCCCGTCGAGCACCCCTGTGTGTACGTCACCGAGCGCTCGGAGGCCATGCTCCGCGGCCGTAAGGTCCGCGTCGTGGGCTGGGCGCCCGCCCCGGGCGGCGGGCTGACGACGCTCAGCGGCGACTGCGAGGTGAAGGGCACCTTCGGCGGCTGGGCCGATGCCGACCAGCAGATCCGGCTTGCCGAGGACTGGCTGGCGCCCGGGATGTCCGGCGGGCCCGTCGTGGACGTCACCCGCGGCGAGGTCGTCGGCGTGATCAAATCGCGGCTCGACGGCCACCAGGGCGGCACCGCCATCGGAATCGAGCGGCTCCGCTCCCTCACCGTGCCCGCCGGACCCGTGGAGACCGAGACGGACGACACGTACCAGGCCGTCTTCCACGCCCACGACCGCTACCACGCCGACCGGCACAACAGCCCGGCGTCCACCGAGCGGACCTGGGCCGATGTGCAGAGCGAGCTCCCCGGCCCGACCGGCCGGGTGCTCAGCCCCAAGCGGCGGATCGACCTCCTGGGCAGGCTCGCCGAGTTCCCGCCGCCGGTCAGCACCCGCAATCTGCTGCGGATGCTCGACGGCCTGCCGAACGTTCATGCGCGCGATCTCCGTCCGGCGCCGCGCGGCTGGCGCGACGGACTCGGCGCGCTGTACGACGCCCGCGTCCGCGACCGCGACGCCGCACTCGAACTGATCCTGCGCTACTGCATGGGCGTCCTCGCCGCCGACCGCCCGTACGACGTGCCGTCCACCCGGGCCGCCACGAAGTCCTTGTGGGAATGGGTGAAACGGATCGCCGACGAGGACCTGTCCCGCGACTTCCGGCAGGAACTCGTGCTGCACTGGCGCGCCGTCCGGCAGAGCCGGGACCAGGAACACCAGCGGGCCCCCGAGCCGAGGGGCGAGCCGACCCGGTACGGCGAACGCGCCTTCGTCCTGCTGGAACTGGAACCGAGGGGCTGGGAACGGGACCGTTACGACTGGCGGATCGGCGTTGCCCGCCACACGGGGGAGGTCCTGCCCGTCGCCGAGGACAGTCAGGGCACGGGGCTCGGCGCGCTCCCGGACCGGCTGGCCGCCCCGCTCGCCGAGGCGTTCCGGCGGTGCGACGAACCCGACAGCCCCGCCATGCTCCAGGTCGCGATCCCACCGGCGCTGCTCGGCCTGGACGTCGACAACTGGAAGGTGACCCCCGACGGGCTGCCGCTCGGAGCCGTGCGCCCGGTCGTCGTCCGCCGCTCGGCGCGGGAGCGGCTGCCGGACGACGACGTGGAAAGACTGCGCAGGGCCCGCTGGAGCGGCACCCGGAACTCGTCGGTGCAGGCCGAAGTCGTCGACTGCGAGGACGGAATGGGGGTACGCGTACCGGAGGTGGCGAGGCTGCACACCCTGGCGTACGAGACCGTGCCGGTCCTCTGCCGGTACGGCGGCCGGCCGGACCCCGAGACCACGGCCGGACTGATGCGGATCCTCGACGGCGGCTTCGGGGTGGCCCTGTGGCGGCGGACCGGGGAACCGGACGGGGTCTGCTCCGAATTCCATCGGCGCGCCCTCAACACCGTCGCGGAGACCCGCACCGCCGACCGGCTGCCGCAGCGGATCCACGAGCTGAGAAGAGACGTGAAGGCGGAACGTGCCGATGCCTTCTGGTCCTACGGCGTCGTGCTGTTCTATGACGATCCGCACCATATGCTCCCCGGTTCCGATCAGCTCCTGGAGGCGCCGTGAACAGCGTCGGCCGGCCTCTTACCGGGGAGTTCACGGATCGATACCGTGAGGCGCGTTCGACGGCTGCTGCCCCTCACACCGGACCTGGCGGACGAGTGACGACGAGGAACACGCTATGAGTGAACCCAGCGAGTGGCTCATCTACCGAGGGGCCGGTGAACCGCACGACGGCATCGATCAGCTGCCCTCCCCGCCGCCCTGGCGGGACTTCGCGGCCCGCGAGGCCCCGGACCCCGGCGACGGCGGTACCGGGAGCGACCGGACGGACGGGTCCGCCACCCGGCGTCTCGGTGGCCACCGGCACATCGCCGAACTCCACCGGCCCGGCGCCGAGGAACTCGAAATGATCAACGCAGCGCTGTACCTGCGGCGCCCGCTGCTGGTCACCGGCAGCCCCGGCGCCGGAAAGAGCACGCTGGCCCACTCCGTCGCCCATGAACTCAGGCTCGGCCGGGTCCTGCGCTGGCCCATCGTCAGCCGGTCCACGCTCCTCGACGGCCTCTACCACTACGACGCGATCGCCAGGCTGCAGGACGTCCAGATCGCCGCGCACGGCGCAGCGGCCGGGGCGGCCGGCTCCGGAGCGGCGGAGAACGTCGGCAGCTACATCCGGCTCGGCCCGCTCGGCACCGCGCTGCTGCCCTCCGACCGGCCCCGCGTACTGCTCATCGACGAGCTCGACAAGAGCGACATCGACCTGCCGAACGATCTCCTCAACGTGCTGGAGGAGGGCGAGTTCGGCATTCCGGAACTGGAGCGCATCGCGGACCGGCTGCCCGGCGGGGAGGCCGAGGTGCTGACCGACGACGGCACGAAGGTGACGGTCAAGGGCGGCCGTGTGCAGTGCGGGGCGTTCCCGTTCGTCGTGCTCACCAGCAACGGCGAGCGCGACTTTCCGGCCCCGCTGATGCGGCGCTGCATCCACCTGGAGCTGGGCCGCCCCGACCACCAGCGGCTCGCCACCTTCGTCCGCGCCCACCTCGGCGACGAGGCGGCGCGCTCCGGAGACGATCTCATCGCCCATTTCCTGGAGCGGTCGCGCAGCGAACTCCTCGCCACCGACCAGCTGTTGAATGCCATCTACCTCACCGACGCGGCTGCCCCCGCCGGCCGGGACCGGCTGGCCGACCTGCTCATCCAGCGACTCGACAGGCCGAGGTGATGCGCTGATGTCCGACGCCGCGGCACGCCACGGCCCGGACGGAGCAGGGGGAGGGCCCCCTGCGGAACCGGAGCCGTACGACGGAGGCCTGCTGCCCGCACTTGTCGCCCGGCTGCGCGAGGCCGGGCTCGACCCCGACGCCGAACAGCTCTGCGACGCCCTGTGGCTCGCCCGATGGACCCGTCGCGCCGACACGCCGGAAGGGGCCGAGGAGCAGGGCGGCCCCGCCGTGCCGTTCTCACGCGCCGAGCTGTCCGACGCAGGGCCGGCCGCACCGTCCGCCCGCACCACGGCCGGGCGCGCCCACGGCACGGGCGCCGCACCGGACGACGACGAGCCCGCGGAGCAGGGGGATCCCGCGGCCACCGACCGCCGGATAGCTCTGTATCCGGTACCTCCCGCGGACTCCGTCCCGCACCGCGACGGGCAGCGCGAGGGCGACGGGCCGCACGGCCATCGGAGTCGCAGCGGCGCCACCCTCACCCTCGGCGTGCCCGCCGCCCCCGCCCTGCCCGCACCTCTTGAAATCCAGCGAGCCCTACGTCCCTTGCAGCGCTATCGCCCTGCCGCGCCACCCCTGCGCCGCACCCTGGACGAGACGGCAACCGCCGAACTCAGCGCCCGCGCAGGAGGGTTGATCATCCCGGTGTTCCGCGGGGTGTCCCGCGCCGACGCACTGCTGCAGTTCGTCATGGACGCCTCCTCGTCGATGCGCGTCTGGGACCGGATGTTCGGCGAATTCCAGGAGATCTTCGGCCAGTTGGGTGCCTTTCGGGATGTCCAGGTGCGCTATCTGCACCGTGGCCCCGACGGTTCCTGCGCGGTCAGCCGCAGTCCCGACCCGGCCGCCGCCCCGCTGAACTCCGCGGACCGGCTCAGCGATCCGACCGGGCGCCGCGTCACCGTCCTGGTCAGCGACTGCGCCGGACCGCTCTGGCACAGCGGGCGCGCCCACCGGCTGCTCCACCAGCTGGCCCGGCAGGCCCCCACCGCCGTACTGCAGCCGCTGCCGCAGCGGATGTGGAACCGCACCCGGCTGCCGGTGACCTTCGGTGCGCTCTCCCGCGGCGAAGGGCTCTCCGGTGCCGCGGTCCTGAAGGTCACCGAGGAGGCGGGCGGGGCCCCCACCGCGCGTCCCGGCGCCCTCGCCGTGCCCGTACTCCCGCCCGTGGCGGGCGCGCTCGCCGCCTGGGCGCGACTGCTCTCCGGCACCGGTGCCGGCCGGGTCTCCGGGGCGGTCGGCTGGGTCAGGGCCGACCAGCCCGCCGCGCCCGCACCACGCCCCGGCGACCGGCTGTCCTCGCTCCAGCTGGTCAGCCGCTTCCGCTCGGCGGCCTCGCCGGTCGCCGGGCAGCTCGCGGTCTACCTCGCCGCGGCGCCGCTGTATCTGCCGGTGATGCAGCTGGTGCAGCGGACGATGCTGCCCGACTCCGGCCCCTCCGAACTCGCCGAGGTGCTGCTCAGTGGACTGATCTCACGGAGCAAGGGCGACGGCGCGGGTGACGGACAGTGGTACGAGTTCGCGCCCGGCGTCCAGGAGGCACTGCTCGGACCGCTGGGACGGGACGAGGCGCTGCTCGTGCTCAAGCACTGCTCGGAGTACATAGAACAGCGGTTCGGCAAGGGTGGCCCGAACTTCCCCGCGCTGGCGTTCGCCCAGCTCGGAGACGGCCGACGCGCATCCTCCTACACCACCGACCTCGGCCGCCGCACGCAGAGCGGCGGCATCGGGCCGAACGCAGAGAACGACGAGGGGGACGAGAGCGGGGAGAGCGACGGAAACGGCGGGTCGCGCGTTCCCCATCCCTTCGCCGAGGTCGCGGCCCGCGTGCTGGAACGCTTCATGCCCCTGCCCGAGCAGTTCGCGTTCTACGGCGACCGGGGCGGCCGCGACACCCCCGGCCGGACGACACACACGGCGGTGGAGAGCGCCCGCGCACTCCTGCGCCAGTTCGACTCGGACAGCATGGTGCAGTACCTGATCGACGCCGTGCAGCTGCTCCGGGGCGCGACCGAGCGCGAGCGGTACCCGGGCGCCGACCCCGAACTGTGGGCCGAGTACGCCCGCTGTGTGCTGCGGCTGTGGGAGGTCCAGGGCGGCGACGACCTCCTGCGCGAGGCCGAGAACGCCGCGGAACGGGCCGCCGCGCATCCCGGCGCGGTACGCGAACGGGCGGTGCTGGCCAAGGTGCTGCACGCCGCGGCCGACGACCGGCGCAGGCGCGGCGACCGGCGCGGCGCACTGACCCTGCTTCGACGTGCCGACCGCGAGTACACGGTCGCCTGCGCGGCCCCCGGCCTCGACCCGGGCGAGGCGCTGCGGCTCACCCTGGAGCGGGTACGCGCCCTGGAGGCGCAGTGGCGCCTCGGCGGCGACAGCGCCCTGCTGCAGGCCTCGGCAGGAATGCTGGAGGCGTTCGCCGACGTGTGGCCCGACCAGGAGAACCGTCCGGCCACGCTGCCGCTGGCGCACGGCCGGGCCCTGCTCAAACTGGCCGGGGCGACCGCCGACACCGAACAGGCACGGGTGTACGCGGGGCAGGCGGCCCGCTCACTGCGCACCGCGTTCGGGGCGGGCGGCGGCCGGCACACCCTGGGCACCGAGGTACGGATCCTGCTGGACCTGGTGGACGCCCTGCTGGCCTCCGGCGGCGAACCGGACGAGGCGGCGACCCTGATCGACCAGGCGCTGGTGACCGTCAGGGAACAGCGTCAGCGCGCCGCGCTCCAGACCAGGGCGGGCCGGGTCCGGGTCGCCCGCTACGAACAGCTGGACGCACCGGACGAACTCGCGGCGGCTGCCGAATGGTTCGCCCGCGCCTCCCGCGGCGTCCCGCGCGACTCCCGGGCCCATGCGGATCTGCTCGCCGAATGGGGCGGGACCTTGTTGCGGCGTGCCGAACTGCCGGACGGGCACGAGTACATCGGCGCGGCGGTGCGGGTGCTGCGCGACTGCCGTACGGAGACGCCGTCGGGCAGCGCGCGCCAGGCCGAGCGGCTGCTGATGCTCGGCCGGGCCCTGATGCTGCGGCACCGGGCCACCGAGGACCGGGTCGATCTGCGGGAGGCCGAACACCTCTTCGGGCTTGCCGCGCAGGAGGCCCGCGATCCGCTGACCGCGGCGCGCTGCTGGCTGGCGCTGGGGCAGTCCCATCTCGATGCCTCGCGGGTGCTGCAGCGGCCGGCCAGGCTCGACGACGCGGCCGAGGCGTTCCGCGACGCAGCCGAGTCCGCCCGCACCGCGGAAGCGGATCTGGAGAGTCCACAACAGTGTCAAGAGGCAGTGGAGTTGGGTGCTATGGCCAACCACTGGCGGGGTATGACGTATGAGAAGGCGGGGCGTCCCCGGGCCGCGCGCGAGGCGTACCGGGCGGCCGTCCTCGAATGGCGAAAACTGCCGAACGGCGGCGGCGCGGCGGGCGAGTCGACCGCCGAGCGGCTGGCCGAGCTGGAGCGCTGAGCGCACAACGGTGTGCGCCGGGGTGTAGTGGTACGAGGGTCAGGGACACGGGCTTGGCGGTGTTCGCTCGACGGTGGGCGTGCGACCGCGAGAACGGTGCGACGGTAACGTGAACGGGGAGGCGTGATGGGCGAGTCGTGTGAGGTGTACGAGCCGAGCCGGCCGACAGCCGAGGGGCCGGGCGGTGAGCTGCCGGAACTGCCGGATCTGCTGGAGCTCGACCTGGAAACCCTGCGGACGCTGGACCATCCGGTCCTCGCGGCCGTGGTGGCGGATCTGCGGGGCCGGGCGAACCAGCCGCGGGAGATGCTGTGGGGATTCACCAGCGCGCTGTGAACGACCTGAGTCAGACGGATCGGCCGCCGAAACGCGTCCGGAGCCGAGCCGACCCGCATGGTTTCGGCCTCGGACTCCGTCGAACAGGACGTCGCAGACCGGCTGGGTTTGCCCTCCCGGAGGGCCAGGGATACTCGCTTCGGGCCGGCGCCGAGGGCCGTCCACGCAACCGTATGCAGGAGCTGTCCCAAAGGTCCGTGCAACAGGGGGTGCCAGGTTGTCCCGACAGGCGACCCCTCGCGTGCCGTGGCGCACCGGCCCTGTGAGCCGCACCCCCGTCCCTTTCGGACAGTTCATCGTCAAGGTGCACGGCCGCTGCAATCTGGCCTGCCGCTACTGCTACCTGTACGAGGGCCCCGACCAGTCCTGGCGCGACCGCCCGTCCGCCGCCTCGCCCGCAGTCCTGGAGCACACCGCCTCGCGTATCGCCGAACACGCCGCGGCTCACCGGCTGCGGGAGGTCGCCCTCGTGCTGCACGGCGGGGAACCCCTGCTCGCGGGTGCCGACCGGCTGGCCGCCTTCGCCGACCGGGTGCGTGACCGGGCGCCGGGCGACTGCACCGTACGCACCACTGTCCAGACCAACGCCACTCTGCTCACCGACGCGCGCGTCGCCACATTGGCCCGGCACCGGATCAGCATCGGCATCAGCCTGGACGGCGGTCTGCCCGCCCACAACACCGAGCGCACCGACCATGCGGGACGCCCCTCCTGGCCGGCTGCCTCGCGCGGCGCCCGGTTGCTCGCCGACCGGCACCCCCAGGCGTATGCGGGTGTCCTCACCGTCGTCGACCCGCGGACCGACCCGGTGGAGGTGTACGAGTCGCTGCTCGCCCTGCGCCCACCGGGCCTGGATCTGCTGCTGCCGCACGGCAACTGGACCACCCCGCCGCCCGGCCTGCCCGCCACGCACCTGGCGCACTCCGCGCACCCCGGCGGAATCGGACGTCCCACCCCCTACGGCGACTGGCTGTGCGCCGTTTTCGACCGCTGGTGGCCGGCCGGGCGACGGGAGACCAAGGTCAGGCTCTTCGAGGAGTGCCTTGCCCTCCTGCTCGGCTTGCCCGCCGCCACCGAATCGCTCGGACTCGACCCGGTCAACGCCATCGTGGTCGAGACCGACGGCACGATCGAGCAGATCGACTCCCTCAAGTCCGCCTATGACATGGCCGCGGCCACCGGACTCGACATCTTCCGCCACACCTTCGACGATGCTCTGCGGCACCCCTCTGTCGCAGCCCGCCAGGCCGGCGCCGATGCGCTCGCCGCCGTCTGCCGCACGTGCCCGCTGCTCACCGTTTGCGGCGGCGGCCACTACGCCCACCGCTACCGCGCAGGACACGGCTTCGCCAACCCCTCCGTCTACTGCGCCGACCTCGACCGACTGGTCCGCCATGTGGCGGACCGGTTGGCCGAAGCGACCGCAGGAGACCCCTCATGAGTCCCGCTCTTCCCCACCGCGTGCTGCGCGAACTCGGCCGCACCGAAGGCGACGCAGAGGCCCTGGAACTACTCGTCCGCGATCAGGACACCCGTCGGCTCGTCCTGCTGCGCGCCCTGCTCGACACGGCGGCGGCCGCCCCCGTGACTGTCTGCCCGCCGGACCTGCTCGACCGGCTCCACGAGGACTGGGCGCTGCTGGCGGCGGCCGAGCGCACCGACCGGGCCGCCGCACGCTCCGTACTGCTCTATCCCCTCGTGGGCCCCTGGGCCGAGCGCTGCCTCAACGGTCTCACCGCCGGCGGACCGGTCCCGGAACTCCGCACCGATCTGGGCCACTTGGGGGCGCTGGCCGCCGCGGCGGCAATCCGCGCCGGGCTGCCCTTCGCGACACGGCTCACCGCGCGCGACGCAGTGCTGCATCTGCCGATGCTCGGCGTCGCCCAGCTGGGCCCGGGAACGGTCGATCTCTCGGCGGAAGGCGGGGAGGTGAGGCTCCGCCGAGGGCGTTCGGCGGAAGTCTCCGTACGGGTCGACTCCGGCGTCGCGAGCTCCCTGGACCCGCGCTGGCTGCCTGTGCCCGCGCTGCCCGCCGTACTGCCGGGCGGCAGCCCCGTGCAGCTGGACGATCTCGACCCGTACCGCGCCGCGGGCGGCGGTCTCGAGCGCCATGGACTGAGTGGCGCCATCCACCTCGACGACGACGGGCGCAAGGCCTGGAGCGCGTCCTGGTCGGGCGTGGAGCCTTTACTCCGGATCGGCGGCGACCACCGGTCGGTCGAAGCGGCTGTCCTGCTGCGCTGCCTGGTGCCGCTGGCCCCGCCACCCGGGTCCGCTTCCTCCGGCGAGGGCGCCGCGCACTGCAGTGGCACCCGGCGAGAGGCGTTCGGGGCCGTCCTCGGCAGCAGGCCAGCCGGGGCCGTTCACTTCGCCTCGACCCTTGTGCACGAGCTCCAGCACGCCAAGCTGGCCGCGCTCGGTGTCCTCGTGCCCCTGCACCACGAGGACACCGCACCCCGGTACTTCGCACCCTGGCGCCCCGACCCGCGGCCCTTCGACGGACTGCTCCAAGGGGCCTATTCGCACATCGCGCTCGCCGACTACTGGCAGCGGTTCGCACTCGGCGCTGAACGTGCCACGTTCACCCAGCGTGATCTTGCGTGGTCCGAGCACGCCCGCCGCCGTGAGCAGGTCGGCGCTGTCCTGCCCGTGCTCGCCGGATCCGGCGCACTGACTCCCGAAGGCCGTGTGATCGTCAACGAAATGATCACGCTCTACCACCGTCTGGCGGATTGGCCGCCCCCAATGGGGCACTTGGCTCGCGCGAGGGCGTACGTGGCCACGGCCCGGGTGATATGGCAGCAGAGGAACCATTCCGAACGAGCGTGACAGGGTGCCACAGATCAAGCGGCGGCGGGCCGCAGAACGACGTCCGCTGCGGCCGCCGGTGTATGTTAATAGGGCTTATATCGATGCAGGGAGACGGTTGAATGCCCGTAGCGCGTAAGCAAGTTGGAGCAAAGGGGGCGTCCACCGTCACCATCAGCTTCGCCGGGTTCAACCGGGCCTGGGCGGCCTGGATCGGGGACCGTCTCGAACGGCGTGGTGTGCGCGTCGTGTTCCAGCGCTGGGATCCCCCGGTGGAGACGCCGCTGGAGGACTCGCTGCAGGACCTGATGCTTGCCCCCGGCCGCATCCTCGTCATTCTCAGCGACTGGTACTTCCAACTGGGCCCCCGCAGCCACGGCGAGTGGAACAGGGCGTTGCGCGAAGTGGTCGCCCCCGATGCCGAGCGCTTCGCAGCCGTATCCATCTCCGCCGCCGTCATGCCCGGCGCCACCTCCGTGTTCGCTGCGGCCGACCTGACCAACGTCGGTGCGGACGAGGCCGAGCGGCGCATGCTCGCTCGCCTCGACCTGACCGCCGACCCGGAGTCGCAGCCCGCCGACGCGAAGCCCGGGCCACGCTTCCCGGCCGACACCCCCGAGGTGTGGGGCGGAGTGCCGCGCCGCAACACCCGGTTCACCGGCCGTGAGGGGCTGCTCAACGAGGCGTACCACGCACTTCAGGAGGCAGGTCACGGCGCGGGTGTCGTGACGCTGCACGGCATGCCCGGCGTCGGCAAGACGCAGCTTGCCGCGGAGTACGTCTACCGGTTCGGCTCCGAGTACGACGTCGTGTGGTGGGTCCCCGCCGACCGCCGCGCCCTCTACCGCCAGAAACTCGCCGAACTCGCCCCGGAACTGGGCCTGTCCACCGGCGCCGAGTACGGCGAACGGCTGCGCGCGGTCAGGGACTCGCTGCGCCGTGGCGAACCGTACTCCCACTGGCTCCTCGTCCTCGACGGAGCCGACGACCCCGAACAGATCTGGGACCTGGTGCCGACCGGTCCGGGACACGTCCTGATCACTTCTCGCAATCCGGAATGGGGCGAGCACAACAGCAACCTTCTCGAGGTGCCGATCTACAGCCGGGACGAGTCGGTGGCCTTCATCCGCCGTCGGGCTCCACGGCTGACGCACACCGAGGCCGCTGAGCTGGCCGAGGCGCTGGAGGACCTTCCGCTGCTGCTCGACCAGACAGCGGGCTGGCTCAACGACTCCGACATGTCGATCGAGGAGTACATCGAACTCCTCCAGGGCGGCATCGACCAGGACGTCGTCAAGGTCTCCAGAGACTTTCCGATCGCCTTCCAGACCGCCTGGTCAATACTGCTGAACAAGCTCAAGGAGACCGTCCCTGAATCCATCGACCTGCTGCGGCTGTGCAGCTTCTTCGCGCCGGGCTCCATTCCCGTACGGCTGCTGAAGGAGATGCCGCCCGGTGAGCTGCCGGAACAGCTCACCGGCCTGATGAACGATCCGCTGCTCTGGAACAGGGCGATCGGCCAGCTGCGGCAGTACTCCGTGGTCCGGCTGGAGTCCCACGAGTCGGTGGACGAGGAGGCCTCGTCATCGGGGGAGTCGCTCTATCTGCACCGCATGGTCCATCAGATCGTGGGCAAGGACATGCCGGAGCGGGACCGCAAGGAATTCATCGACGTCGTCCGACGGGCTCTCGCAGCCGCCGACCCCGGACGGCCCATCGACGCCACGCAATGGCCCGCGTACGCCGAGATCACCCCTCATCTGAAGTGGGCCGGCGTCCTGGAGAGCACCGATCCCGCAGTGCACACCCTGGTCCTCAACTGCCTGCGCTACATGTACTTCTCGGGTGAGTACAGGGCGGGCATCAAGCTCGGCGGCCGCGCCATGACGGCGTGGCGCGAACTACTGGGCGAAACTCACCCCAGGCTTTGGGACCTCAGCTACAACTACGCCAACCTGATGCGGGCCGTCGGCAACTACGCGGGCACCGAGGCCATGGAGCGGGCCGTGGTCGACCATCTGCGCACCGAGCGCGGGGGACAGGACCTCGAACATCTGCGGGCCGCCAATGGCCTCGCCGCGGACCTGCGGGGTCTCGGCCGCTACGAGGAAGCGCTGGAGATGTCCAGCTGGATCCTCGCCACCTACCGCGAACTGCTCGGAGAGCAGGACTCCCGCACTGTCAACGCCCAGAACAACCTGGCGATTTCGCTGCGCTTGCTCGGCCGGTACGAAGAGTCCAGGGAGCTCAACCGGCGCACTCTGGAGGCGCGGCGGCAGCTGTTGCGGGCCCGGCACAGCTGGACTCTTATCTCCGAGATCAACTACGCCACGGATCTCCGACTGCTCGGCCGCTACAGCGAGGCCGAATCGCTCCAGGCGCAGAGCGCCCGGGTGCACCGAATCGTCCTGGGTGAGGACAATCCCCAGACGCTGCTCGCCGAGCACAACCTCGCGCTCTGCCGCTACCGCCAGGGCGAACGTGGCAAGGCGGCGCCCGCGTTCACCCGGGTCCTCGAGCGCAGCGAGCGGGTACTGGGTGAGAACGACCCGCTGACCTTGATGTTCGCGGCCAGTCAGAGTTTCTTCGCGCGCGAGCACGCCGACATCGACCAGGCCAGGACCATAAGCGAGTACGTCGTCGACGGATACACCACGATGCTCGGCGAGGACCACCCGTACGTGGCCGGCACCCGCGCCAACCACGCGCTGATCCTGCGCAATGTCGGCGAGCGGGACCAGGCCCACCTGCTCACCGAAGAAGCGCTTGACCAGTTGACGCGGGCCGTGGGCGAGAACCACCCATGGGTGCTCGGCTGCGCGATCAACGCATCGGCACTGCGCAACCTGGTCGGCGACCCGGAATCCGCCGCCGCGCTCACCGACGCCTGCGTCACACGGGCCACCGAGACCCTCGGCCGGACTCATCCACTCACGCTCTCCGCCCGGATCGCCCACGCGGCGGACCTGCGGGGCATGCGGGAGAGGCAACGGGCCGACAAGGTCGAGAGCGAGGCGTTGGGCGACCTCGTCGCCACGCTGGGCGCTCAGCACGTCCACACGGTCTCGGCGCGGTCCCGCAACCGGCCGTACTGGGACTTCGAGCCGCCGATCATCTGATCCGGTCACCGAAGGAACGGCGACACGCCGAAGGGCCCGGCCCCGCGATCACCTCGCGGGGCCGGGCCCTTTCGTACGTACAGCCGCTGATCAGGCCTCGAAGACCTCGGCGACCAGCTGCGCCTGCTCGGCCTGGTGGCGCTTGGCCGAGCCGACCGCCGGGGAGGAGCTGTGCGGCCGCGAGATGCGACGCAGGCGCTCACCGTGCGGGACGTCGGCGCCGACGGCCAGGTCCAGGTGGTCGATCAGGTTCAGGGCGATGAACGGCCAGGCGCCCTGGTTGGCCGGCTCCTCCTGGGCCCAGAGGTACTTCTCGGCGTTCGGGTACTTGGCGATCTCGGCCTGCAGCTCGGCACCCGGCAGCGGGTACAGACGCTCCAGCCTGATGATGGCCGTGTCCTTGACACCGCGCTTCTCGCGCTCGGCATCCAGGTCGTAGTAGACCTTGCCGGCGCAGAAGACGACCTTGCGGACCGCCTTCGGGTCGACCGAGTCGTCGCCGATCACCGGGCGGAAGCCGCCGGTGGTGAACTCCTCCGCCTTGGACGCCGCCGCCTTGAGGCGGAGCATCGACTTCGGGGTGAAGACGACCAGCGGCTTGTGGTGCGGGTTGTGCACCTGCCACCGCAGGAGGTGGAAGTAGTTCGACGGGAGCGTCGGCATGGCGACCGTCATGTTGCTCTGCGCGCACATCTGGAGGAAGCGCTCCGGGCGGGCGGACGAGTGGTCCGGGCCCTGGCCCTCGTAGCCGTGCGGCAGGAGCAGCGTGACGCCCGAGGTCTGGCCCCACTTCTGCTCGGCCGAGGAGATGAACTCGTCGACGACGGTCTGCGCGCCGTTGACGAAGTCACCGAACTGGGCCTCCCAGATGACCAGCGACTCCGGGCGGGCCAGCGAGTAGCCGTACTCGAAGCCCATCGCCGCGTACTCGCTGAGCAGCGAGTCGTAGACGTTGTAGCGGGCCTGGTCGTCGGAGAGGTAGAGCAGCGGGGTGTAGTCCTCGCCGGTCACCTGGTCGACGAGGACCGCGTGGCGCTGGCCGAAGGTGCCGCGGCGGGTGTCCTGGCCGGCGAGCCGGACCGGGGTGCCCTCCATCAGCAGCGAACCGATGGCCAGGGTCTCGCCCATGCCCCAGTCGATCGTGCCGTTCTCCACCGAGGCGGCACGGCGCTGCATCTGCGGCATCAGGCGCGGGTGGACCGTGATCCGCTCCGGAATGTTGACCTGGGACTCGGCGATCCGCTTCACGACCTCCGCGGAGACCGCGGTGGTGACGGCGACCGGGAACTCGGGCTTCGCTTCCGGGACAAGGGTCTGGGCCGGGTGCGAGGTGGCTTCGCGAACCTCCGCGAAGACCTTCTCCAGCTGGCCCTGGAAGTCCTGGAGCGCCTGCTCGGCCTCTTCCAGCGTGATGTCGCCGCGACCGATGAGGGACTCGGTGTAGAGCTTGCGCACCGAGCGCTTCTTGTCGATCAGGGTGTACATCTGCGGGTTGGTGAACTCCGGGTTGTCGCCCTCGTTGTGACCGCGGCGGCGGTAGCAGATGAGGTCGATGACGACGTCCTTGTTGAACGCCTGCCGGAACTCGAAGGCCAGCCGGGCCACCCGGACGACGGCCTCGGGGTCGTCACCGTTGACGTGGATGATCGGCGCCTCGATCATGCGCGCCACGTCGGTGGCGTACATCGAGGAGCGGGAGGACTCCGGGGCGGCGGTGAAGCCGACCTGGTTGTTGATCACCACGTGCACGGTGCCGCCGGTGCGGTAGCCGCGCAGCTGCGACATGTTGAGCGTCTCGGCGACGACGCCCTGGCCCGCGAAGGCCGCGTCGCCGTGGAGCGCGACGGGCAGGACCGTGAAGTCCGTGCCGCCCTTGTTGATGAGGTCCTGCTTGGCGCGGGCGATGCCCTCGAGGACCGGGTCGACGGCCTCCAGGTGCGAGGGGTTGGCGGCCAGCGAGACCTTGATCTGCTCGCCGTCCAGACCGGTGAAGGTGCCTTCGGCGCCCAGGTGGTACTTGACGTCGCCGGAGCCGTGCATCGACCGCGGGTCGAGGTTGCCCTCGAACTCCCGGAAGATCTGCGCGTACGACTTGCCGACGATGTTCGCCAGGACGTTCAGACGGCCGCGGTGGGCCATACCGATGACGACCTCGTCGAGGCGGGCCTCGGCGGCGGAGTCGATGACCGCGTCGAGCAGCGGGATGACGGACTCGCCGCCCTCCAGCGAGAATCGCTTCTGGCCGACGTACTTGGTCTGCAGGAACGTCTCGAACGCCTCGGCGGCGTTGAGGCGGCGCAGGATCCGCAGCTGCTCCTCGCGCTCCGGCTTGGGGCGGGGGCGCTCCACCCGGTCCTGGAGCCACTTGCGCTGCTTCGGGTCCTGGATGTGCATGAACTCGATGCCGGTGGTGCGGCAGTACGACTCACGCAGCACACCGAGGATGTCGCGGAGCTTCATCAGCGTCTTGCCGGCGAAACCGCCGACCGCGAAGTCCCGCTCCAGGTCCCACAGGGTGAGGCCGTGCTCGGTGATGTCCAGGTCGGGGTGCTTGCGCTGGCGGTACTCCAGCGGGTCGGTGTCAGCCATGACGTGGCCGCGGACCCGGTAGGAGTGGATCAGCTCGAAGACCCGCGCGGCCTTGGTGACATCGTCGTCGTGCGAGGCGTCGATGTCCTTGAGCCAGCGGACCGGCTCATAGGGGATGCGCAGCGCCTTGAAGATCTCGTCGTAGAACTCGTTCTCGCCGAGCAGGAGCTGGGACACGATCCGCAGGAACTCGCCGGAGGCGGCGCCCTGGATGACGCGGTGGTCGTACGTCGAGGTCAGGGTCATGACCTTCGAGATGCCCAGCTTGTTCAGCGTGTCCTGGGAGGTGCCCTGGAACTCCGCCGGGTAGTCCATCGCGCCGACACCCATGATGAGGCCCTGTCCGGGCATCAGGCGGGGCACCGAGTGGACGGTGCCGATGCCGCCGGGGTTGGTCAGCGAGGCGGTGACTCCGGTGAAGTCGTCCATGCCGAGCTTGCCGATGCGGGCGCGGCGGACGATGTCCTCGTACGCCTGCCAGAACTCGAAGAAGTTGAGCGTCTCGGCCTTCTTGATGGCCGCGACGACCAGCTGGCGGTCGCCGCTCGGCTTCACCAGGTCGATGGCCAGACCGAGGTTGACGTGCTCCGGCTTGACCAGGGTCGGCTTGCCGTCCTTCTCCGCGAAGGAGTAGTTCATCGACGGCATGGCCTTGAGGGCCTGCACCATCGCGTACCCGATGAGGTGGGTGAAGGAGATCTTCCCGCCGCGGGCGCGCTTGAGGTGGTTGTTGATGACGATGCGGTTGTCGAAGAGCAGCTTCACCGGAACGGCGCGGACGGACGTGGCCGTCGGCAGTTCCAGGGAGGCGTTCATGTTCTTCGCCACGGCGGCGGACGGGCCGCGCAACGTCACGTACTCGGGGCCCTCGGCGGCAGTGGCCGGGGCCGCCTTGGCGGGCGCGGCGGCCTTCGCGACCGGAGCGGCGGGCGCGGCCGGAGCGGCGGGCGCGGCCGGGGCCACCGGGGCAGCGGCCGGAGCGGCAGCCGCGGGCTTCGCCGGGGCGGCGACCGGGGCCTGCGCCGGCGCGGTGGCGGCCGGGGGCACCACAGCCCCCGCGGCGGCGGCGCCGGGAACGGGCTTGTCCGCCGCGCCGGACGTACCCGGCTTGTAGTCGGCGAAGAAGTCCCACCAGGCGCGATCGACCGAATTGGGATCCTGGAGGTACTGCTGGTAGATCTCGTCGACGAGCCACTCATTGGGGCCGAAAGCCGTGGCCGGGCTCGTGCCCGGGCTGGCTTGGTCGGTCGAGATGCTTGAGTTACTGGGGGACTGAGACGACACGGCGGTAACCGCCCTCTTCCGCTTCACAAGGTGATGGACAGCGGAAATCAAGGCTACGCCTCCCTGACCGTTCCATGCAGGCCGGGCCGGTCTTCGTCGTGCAAGTCACATCAAAGAGCGGGTTTCGGTGCAGGAAATGGCGGGAAACAAGCTTGGTTCCGCTTCAGTCCGGGTATGCGAGGCCGTGGCTACGGCCACGTGGACCGTATCCCCCTCGTGGGACGACACGTAGAACGCGCCCTTCCGGTTCGAACCCTATGTCAACTGCGCGGCTGAGGGATCCCCGGAAGAGTGACTTGGATCCGGCAGCCGCGAACTGATTCAGCCACTCCGATGCGGCCGCCGTGCAGATCCACCGCCCAGCGGGCGATCGCGAGCCCCAGACCCGTACCGCCGTCGCTGCCCGGACCGTGCGGGGACGGCACCTCGCCCCGGTTGAAACGCTCGAAGACCCGGTGCCGCTCGGACTCGGGGATGCCCGGGCCTTCGTCCAGGACCTCCAAGTCCAGTGACTCCGGCTGCGCGCCGCGCCGTGCCCGCACCGTGACCCGGCCGTGTGGCGGGCTGTGCTTGACAGCGTTGTCGATCAGATTGGCCACCACCTGGTGGAGCCGCTCCGCGTCCGCATGAGCGGTCAGCTCGGGCGGCGACACATCCAGATGCAGATGTACGTCCTTGCGGCTGTGGTTCCCGGAGCCGGAGGAGAGCCGGCGGTGCGAGGCGGCCAGGTTCGCTTCCTTCAGCACGCCCGAGAGATACGGCCACACCTCGAAGCGGCGGGCCTTCAGGGTGACCACCCCGTGGTCCAGCCGGGAGAGGTCCAGCAGCGTCTCCACCAGCCTGCCGAGCCGCTCCGTCTGTTTGAGCGCCGTACGCATCGTCTCCGGATCGGCCGCGGAGACCCCGTCCACGACGTTCTCCAACACCGCTCTCAGCGCCGCGATCGGCGTACGCAGCTCGTGCGAGACGTTGGCCACCAGCTCCTTGCGGTGCCGGTCCACGGCCTCCAGATCGTCCGCCATGAGATTGATCGTCTGCGCCAGGTCGCCGAGCTCGTCACGCCGGTCGGCGCCCCTCACCCGTCTGGTGTAGTCGCCGTGCGAGATCGACCGGGCGACCTTCGTCATCTCGTCCAGTGGCGCCGTGAGGCCGTGCGCCACGAACTGCGTGATCAGCAGCGTCGCGATCACTGAGAACACGGTGATGAACCGCAGCTCGGTCCTGGTGCGCACCGCCACCATCAGCAGCCCGGTCGTGATGAACACCGAGACCACGACGAGCGTGCCCAGCTTGGCCTTGACCGAGAAAGGACGCAGTCGCGAGCCGGGCCCGGTCATGGCGCCGGGGTCTCCAGGGCGTAACCGACACCGTGCACGGTGCGGATCCGCTCCGCACCGATTTTCCGGCGCAGCGCCTTGATGTGGCTGTCGACGGTACGGGTGCCTGAGGCGTCCGCCCAGTCCCAGACCTCCGCGAGCAACTGCTCCCGGGAGAGCACCGCACGCGGTGTGCCGGCCAGGCAGACCAGCAGATCGAACTCGGTCGGCGTGAGGTGGACGTCCTCGGCACGCACCCGCACCCGGCGCTGCGCGTGGTCGATCTCCAGCTCGCCGAGGCGCAGGATGCCGCTGCGCGGTGTTACCGCGGCCAGTGCGGCACGCTCCACCCGGCGCAGCAGGACATGCACCCGGGCGGCCAGCTCACGCATCGAGAACGGCTTGGTCATGTAGTCGTCCGCGCCGACACCGAGGCCGACCAGCATGTCGGTCTCGTCGTCCCGGGCGGTCAGCATCAGGACGGGCACCGGCCGTGTGGCCTGCACCCGGCGGCACACCTCCAGGCCGTCGAAGCCCGGCAGCATGATGTCGAGCACCATCAGGTCGGGCTGCCAGGACTCGGCCGCGTCGACGGCCGCGGGGCCGTCGAGCGCGGTCTGCACCAGGAAGCCCTCGGCCCGCAGGCGGGCGGAGATGGCATCGACGATTGTCGCGTCGTCCTCGACCACCAGCACCCGGCGCTGCGCGCCCGGGGTCGCCGCGACACCGTTGTGGGTGGTGTGTGTCTGTTCCATCGCCCCGCCCCTGCCCGTTCTCGCGGGGGCCATTCCCCCGGACGCACGGTCTTCGCTTGTGAATTTCGTGGGTGATCCCGTTTGCCGCTCAGCAGCGTAAAGGCACCGGACGGCCCCCGGCTACGCAGGGTGTAACGGCACAGGAACGGGTTGGACGCGAGGAGGAGGCGGAGTGTCTGCCTTGTGGCGCTTGGCCCCCGGGCGTCCGGGGGCCTTGCATACCCGGTGGGGGAACCTCAGGCGGCCCGAAGTGCGAGATGAACCACGTCGGGCACACCTCGGGCAACCTGCACCTCTTCCGTCCTGACGCCGCTGAATCCGGCATTCCGCAAGGCCTGTTCGAAGTGGGCGGACGGTTGCGCGGACCAGACCGCGAGTACTCCGCCCGGATTCAGCCGCTCCCGGCAGTCGGCGAGACCGGCGGGCGAATACAGGCTGCCGTTGTCGTCGGTGACGGTCCAGTCCGGTCCGTTGTCGATGTCCAGGCACAGCGCGTCGTAACGGTCCGTAGTCGCGCGAAGGTACGCAACCAGATCCGTCGCCAGGATCTCGGTCCGCGGGTCGGCGAGTGCGGCACCGGTGATCCGGGCCAGCGGGCCACCCCGGTGCCAGTCGATGATCGCCTGCTCCCGCTCGACGACCGCGATCCGCCCCCAGCGCGGCTCGGCTGCCGCGTGGGAGAGGGAGAAGCCGACCCCGAGACCGCCGATCAGCACCGCCGGGTCCGGCCGCCCGGCGGGCAGTGCGGCAAGCGCCGCGTCGATCAGCAGCCGCTCGGAGCGGCCGTCCGCGGTGTCCATCAGGAAGCAGCCGTTGGCGATGATCTCGAAGTCGTCACCCCGCTCCCGCAGGACTACCTCTCCGTAGGGTCCTTCGCGGCGGTCGAGCGTGACGGGGCTGTGGGCGGTGCGACGGTCGGCGGTGGGCATGTCCTCGGTCTCCGGTAGAGGGTGGGTGAGTCCCTGCCATCCTCGCCCGGCCGCGCGACCGGGACCAGCGGGTTGCCGGATCCGTACAGGGCGCGGGGAGGCGAACGGCGTGGTCACACGGGCGCCTGCCGTGCGCCGCGCACCACGAGGAGCGCCCCGTCGGCCGTGTACGCCGCCATGTCACGGGGGCGGGTGAGTCCGGGACCCCGGCCGGCCGGGAGAGCGTGCCGCCCAGTGCGGTCGACAGCTGCGCCGGCATCGGGCCGTCGTCTGCGTTCACACAGATCTGCGGGGCGCTGTCCGTGCAGATCCGGTGGACCGCCACGGGGCGGTCATGGGCGCGGTGCCTTCTCGCCGTGGACCGCGACGTACTCGGCAGCCGGCCAAGGAGCCGGATTGTCGATGAGCAGGGCGGGCAGCAGGTCCCGATCCGAGACACCGGGAATGGCGGTGCCGCGCGGAATGCTGCCGTAGAGGTAGGCGCTGTGCAGCTGCGTGGTGTCGGATGCGTCGGCGATCCCGGCGCGGGCCGTCTCGACGACGGGGGTGAAGGCGCCGGCAGGCTCAGTGAGCTTTCGCGTCGGATCGTCCCGTCGTCGGCCAGTCCTCTGTCGCCGGGAGATCCGCGTCGGCCGTTGTCGGTCATACGGGCACTGCCCCGGGTGCGTGCCGCGGCTGCCGAGTGGTCTTTCGCAGGTGACGGGCAAATGGAAGAAGATCGCTGAGAGCGAACACGATCCCGGGAACACAAAGTCACTCAGGAGCATTGAGTCGGTATAGCTCAACTTGGATGCCGAAGGGGAGATCATGGCTACTGAGTCCAACGCGGTCACTCCGCTCACCTTGCCTGTGCTGCCACTCGACGACGAGGTGGTGCTGCCCGGAATGGTGGTTCCTCTGGACCTGTCCGACACCGATGTCCGGGCCGCCGTCGAGGCTGCTCAGGCCGCCGCCCGTCCGGGTGGCGGCAAGCCCGAGGTGCTGCTGGTGCCGCGGATCGACGGGACCTACACCGGTACCGGTGTACTCGGCACCGTCGAGCAGGTCGGCCGGCTCTCCGACGGAGACCCGGGCGCCCTCATCCGCGGTCGTGACCGCGTGCGGATCGGTGCCGGAACCACCGGACCCGGAGGTGCACTCTGGGTCGAGGGGACCCGCGTGGACGTCTCGGCTCCCGAACCGCTCCCCGGCGCAGCCGCCGAGCTGGTCAAGGAGTACAAGGCCCTCGCCACCAGCTGGCTGAAGAAGCGCGGCGCCTGGCAGGTCGTGGACCGGGTCCAGCAGATCGACGACATCTCCGCGCTTGCCGACAACTCGGGTTACTCACCGTTCCTCACCACTGCCCAGAAGGTGCAGCTCCTGGAGACCGCCGACGCGGTCGCCCGGCTGAAGCTCGCCATCCAGTGGCTCGGCGAGCACCTCGCCGAACAGGATGTCGCCGAGTCGATCGCCAAGGACGTCCAGGAGGGCGTCGACAAGCAGCAGCGCGAGTTCCTGCTGCGACGCCAGCTGGAAGCCGTACGGAAGGAACTGTCCGAGCTCAACGGCGACGCGGAGGACGAGTCCGACGACTACCGGGTGCGCGTCGAGTCCGCCGATCTTCCCGAGCACGTCCGTGAGGCCGCGCTCAAGGAGGTCGGCAAGCTGGAGCGCTCGTCCGACCAGAGCCCCGAGGGCTCCTGGATCCGAACCTGGCTGGACACCGTCCTCGAGCTGCCGTGGACCGAACGGACCGAGGACGCGTACGACATCCGTGCGGCCAAGGAGATCCTCGACGCCGAGCACGCGGGCCTGGAGGACGTGAAGGAACGGATCACCGAGTACCTCGCGGTGCGCAAGCGCCGTGCCGAACGCGGCCTCGGGGTCGTGGGCGGGCGCCGGGGCGGTGCGGTGCTGGCCCTCGTCGGGCCGCCCGGCGTCGGCAAGACGTCCCTCGGTGAGAGCGTCGCGCACGCCATGGGCCGCGCATTCGTCCGCGTCGCGCTCGGCGGTGTGCGGGACGAGGCGGAGATCCGAGGCCACCGGCGTACGTACGTCGGTGCGCTCCCCGGGCGCATCGTCCGCGCCATCAAGGAAGCCGGTTCCATGAACCCGGTCGTCCTGCTCGACGAGATCGACAAGGTCGGCTCCGACTTCCGCGGCGACCCGGCCGCGGCGCTCCTCGAGGTCCTCGACCCGGCGCAGAACCACACCTTCCGTGACCACTACCTGGAGGTCGAACTCGACCTCAGCGACGTCGTCTTCCTGGCCACCGCCAATGTCCTGGAAGCCATCCCGGAGGCGCTGCTCGACCGCATGGAGCTGGTCAGGCTCGACGGCTACACCGAGGACGAGAAGGTCGTCATCGCCCGCGACCACCTGCTCCCGCGCCAGCTGGAGCGGGCCGGTCTGGAGGAGGGCGAGGTGACGCTCGACGAGTCGGCGCTGCGCAAGCTGGCCGGCGAATACACCCGTGAGGCGGGCGTACGCAACCTGGAGCGGGCCGTCGCCCGGCTGCTCCGCAAGGTCGCGGCCCAGCACGAACTGGGCGACCGGAAGCTCCCGTTCACCGTCACCGACGAGGACCTGCGGGGTCTCGTCGGACGGCCGCACCACATCCCCGAGTCCGCCCAGGACCCGGCCGAGCGCCGCACCGCGGTGCCGGGCGTGGCGACCGGACTCGCGGTGACCGGCGCCGGTGGCGACGTGCTGTTCGTCGAGGCGTCGCTGGCCGACCCGGAGACCGGCGCGGCCGGACTGACCCTCACCGGTCAGCTCGGCGACGTCATGAAGGAGTCCGCGCAGATCGCGCTGAGCTTCCTGCGCTCGCACGGCGCCGAGCTGGAACTGCCCGTCGCCGACCTCAAGGACCGGGGAGCGCACATCCACTTCCCGGCGGGCGCGGTGCCCAAGGACGGTCCGAGCGCCGGTATCACGATGACGACGGCGCTGGCCTCGCTGCTCTCCGGACGGCTTGTCCGTACGGATGTGGCGATGACCGGTGAGGTGTCGCTGACGGGACGGGTGCTGCCGATCGGCGGGCTGAAGCAGAAGCTGCTGGCCGCCCACCGGGCCGGGATCACCACCGTGGTGATCCCCAAGCGGAACGAGGCCGATCTGGACGACGTCCCGGCCGAGGTCCTGGAGAAGCTGGAGGTCCACCCGGTGACGGATGTCCGCCAAGTGCTGGAGATCGCCCTCGCCCCGGCCGCGGCAGGGGCGGAGGAGAGGGTCCCGGCCGCGGCGTGAGCGCCATGGCGTGACGGGCGTGGCATGACGTGCGCGGCCGGTCGGACGGCCCGTGCCACCCGAAAGGGCGGTGCGGGCCGTTCCGCTTGTCCGGGTGCCGGAACGTGCTGTTCCGCGTCCGGGCGGGGCACGGAGGGGGCACGCTGCTGCCGTGGCCCGTGGCCCGTGGCCCGTGGCCCGTGGCCCGGACCGCCGTCCCCGTGGACTCCGTGGTGCGCACGAGGCATGCGGGAGCCCCGGTGACGGGGTGCGTCACCGGGGCTCCGGGAAGCGGAGGCTCAGCCGTTGGCGAGCGCCTGTACGCGGTCGAGAGCGCCGTTGAAGTGGTTGTGGTCGCCGACGTACGGGCCGGACGACGTGTACTGCCACATCGTGTAGTAGCCCCAGCCGGCCGGGAGTGCGCCGACCGTGGTGTCGTAACGGGCCACCCACAGCGGGTTGGTGGTGCCGAAGCCCGCGTTGTTCCCGGTGCAGGTCGTCCACCAGCTGGTCGCGGTGTAGATGACCGCGTCACGCCCGGTGCGCGCCTTGTACGTGTTCACGAAGTCGCGGATCCAGGAGACCATGCCGGCCTGCGTCTTGCCGTAGCACTGCGCGCCGTACGGGTTCCACTCGATGTCGAGCACGCCGGGCAGCGTCTTGCCGTCCTTCGACCAGCCGCCCCCGTGGTCCACGAAGTAGTTGGCCTGGGTGGCGCCGCTCGTGGTGTCCGGGGTGGCGAAGTGGTAAGCACCGCGGATCATGCCGATGTTGTACGAGCCGTTGTACTGCTGCGCGAAGTAGGGATTCGTGTAGTACGTGCCCTCGGAGGCCTTGGTGTAGGCCCACCGGACGCCGCTGTTCCAGAGAGTTGCCCAGCCGACGTTGCCCTGGTGGCTGCTGACGTCCACGCCTTCGGTCTGGGCGACGAGCGTGCCGCCCGGCAGGCCGCCCCGGCCGTCGTGGGCGATGACGCCCATGCCCATCGTGGCCGACCCGCGCGCGGGCTTCTTGGCGGCGGCCGTGGGGGAGTCGGCCGCGATGGCGGCGCCGGGCAGGGTGAGCAGAAGCGAAAGTGCTGCGAGGAGGGTTCCCAGTGCCGCCAGGCGTGAGCGGCGGGTCGTTCCGGATCCGGATCTGTGCACGGGCATGTGCGTGCCTCCGAGGCCTCGGTGGGGGGATCTGCAGACCCAGGGGGGCGACTCGGCGCACCCCCTGTGGCATGTCATGGTGTGGACATGCCAGCAATGACGCTACGCACGTAGACCCGTGCGGCGGAAGAGGGCCTGGGCGGTGCCGTTGGTCTACGCCTGCGAAATACTGGCGGAGCTGCGGCGATGACCGGCGGCGCAAGAAATTTTCAGCGGCAGGAAAGCTCATGAGGAGTGTTGACGTGCACGGGAGCGAAAGCGGTAGTGAACCCGGCGCGACCGGAGGAAGTGGTGCGGACCACGAATTCCTGGCACTGGAGCGGGAATTGGCTGTCTTTCTGCGCCGCGCGCGGGCCAGTTCCGGTGAGATGGCGCGGGAGGTCCATCCCGAGCTGGAGGCCGCGGCGTACGGACTCTTCGTACGGCTGGAGTCGGTGGGGCGGCAGCGGGCCACCGACCTCGCCGCGTACTTCGGCGTGGGGAAGGCGACCATGAGCCGTCAGCTGCGCGCCCTGGAGGAGCTCGGACTGGTGGCGCGCGAGCCCGATCCGGCCGACGGGCGGGCCTTCCTCGTCCATCTCACCGACGAGGGGCTTGCGCGCTTCCGTAGCGTCCGCGACGCGCGCCGCGACCGGTATGTGAGCAAGCTGGCCGACTGGGACCGGACCGAGGTGGCGGAATTGGCACGGCTGCTGCACCAATTGAACGCGCGGGCCGAGGACTGACGCCGGCCGGGCCCGAACCAGGCCCGGTCAGGCATCCTCGGATGCCCTCCGACCCCCGCCCCGCGGAAACCGCCCACGCCGCGGGTGGGGGCCGACCCCGCACCCGGGTGACCTACAGCACCACGTAGACCGCCGTCGCGTCGTCGTGCGTCTTGCTGCGCCGCAGATGCACACGCTCCGTGTCCGCGTCCTCCAGGGCCCTGACCCGGTCGATCAGCCCCTGTGTGCCCTCCTTGTGGAGCACCGCGAGGCAGGCAGCCCAGTCGCCCTCGTGGAACATCTCCGTCCAGCGGCTCGCGCCGTCCGTCAGCGCGGCCATCGCCCGCACCTCGGTGAGCGGCGTCCGCCCGGTCACGGCGCGGACCGCCACCCCGGGGTCTGCGGCGGCGGTGAAGAAGCCGCCCTCCTTGTTCCGTACCCGCGTATCGGCGATCGCCTCGGTGGCCAGCGAGCCCGGCGGCAATCGGTCGAGCCGGTCGTCGAGCAGCGCGCGCACCGTTCCGTCCGGCGACTCGAACAGTAGTACGGAGTCGGAGAGCACCAGGTGTTCGATCTCTTCCCCGCCCCAGCGCACCATGACAACGGTCGCCTGGGGGGTGCGTACGTGAGAAAGGTCACACAGGGTGCGATGTGTGTCGGCGGTGCGCCGGATGGACTCGGCGAGGATCTCGGTGAGCGTCAGATCCCGCCGCGAACCCGACAGTTCGACCAGCGACCCGCCCAGCCGCGCGGTGAACCAGGGCACGGAGTGCGCACAACCGTCGTCTCCCCGTGGCGGAGTGACTCCGTCGAGCAGGACCAACGTGCCACCCCCGCCGGAAGCGGGAAGCGCGGTGGCCGCCCAGTCCTCGTTGGGGCGCTCGGGGCTACCGGGGACCGAGGTGAGTTCGATGCGCATACGGCCAGTCTGCACGACGCCTTCACGGGGCCTGCACGATCGTGGCGTTGGGCCGTATCAGCAGGTCAGTGGGGAGGCTTGAGCGGAAGGAGTGGCTCCGCGCCGGGTGCGGGCGGGCATCCTGCCAAAGCCCGGGCGGAAGTTCCAGCCGGTGATCCAGGTGTGGGCTGCGGCGCCCGCGGGGAGACTTGTTCGTCAACTCCGGAGTGATGTTCACTCGTTCAGGTGGCGGAGCGGTTGATGCACGCCCCCCTCTCAAAAGCACTGGAATGGTCAGAAGCCGTACCAGGGGTCGGGGTGTCCTTCCACATATGACCGTGCGTCACCTCTGCTTCAAGGGTGGACGAGTCAAGATTGCGAGCACCGGTGCAGAAGAAGCGGCCGCGGAGCAAAGGCAGCGAACAGAGCAGTACCGGGGCGACACCTCCGGTGCCGAGCGGGAGTGAGCCGACCCGGCGCACCGTCCGCGTACGCAGCCGGCTGGTCGCCGGCGTCGCGATCGTCGGCATCACCGTCATCGCCGCGGGCACGCCCGCGGCCCTCGGCGCCTCCACCGAACTGACCGAGTCCCAGCGCTTGGTCACCCTTGCCCAGCTGAACCAGCAGGCGGTGGCCCTCGCCCACTCCCTCGCGGACGAGCGCGACGAAGTCACCGCCTATGTCGCGGGCGGCCGGGACGGGAAGTCCGGCGCGAAGAACGACGGCCCCAGCGCCCGCGTCGACCAGCAGATCGACGAGATCCGCGACACGGCTCCCGCCGCGCTGCGCCGCGACCTCTCCACGATTCCCTCCCTGCGCCGCACCGCCCTCACCGGCAAGGGCTCGGCACTCGACGCCCACCAGGCGTACTCCGAGGTCATCACCAAGCTCCACGACCTCGCCGACGACCTCGCCGAGAAGACCCCGCCGCGTGCCGCCGAGGCCACCCGGGCGCCCCTCGCCCTCGGCCGGGCCACCGATCAGGCCTCCGCCACCCGCGGGCTCCTGATCGCCGCGCTCTCCGTGCCCCGCGAAGAGGCCACGGTCCCGCAGATCGACCCGTTCACCGGGCTGCCCGTCCAGACCCAGGACGAGGGCAGCAGCGAGGACGCCCGCAACCGTGACGCGCTGAGCGCCGCCGCCCAGCAGGCCAGGGTGCGCGAGCTCTCCTCGCTCGCCGACTTCGACCAGGCCGCGGGCAGCACCGCCCGCGAGAAGCTCTCCTCCACTGTCACCGGGCCCGAGGTCAACCACGCGGAGAAGTACCTCGCCGCACTCACCGACCGTCCCGAGCTGTCGGACTCCGACCAGAAGGCCGACCGGAAGAAGGTCGAGGCGGCACTCTCCGCCCGCGTCGACCGGATGCGCAGCGTCGAGTCCGCCCTCGGCACCGCCCAGGTGCGACGCCTGGAGCAGCTGCGCGACGACGACGTCACCGCTCTCGAACTGCGCATCGCGCTCCTCGGCGGCTGTCTGCTGATCGCCGTCGGCGTCTCCACCGCCGTGGCCCGTACGCTGACCCAGCCGCTCGCCGTCCTGCGGATCGGCGCCGCCCGCCTCGCCGCGGAGCCCGCCACCGCCGAGCCCATCCGCTACACCGGCCGCAACGACGAGTTCGCCCAGGTCGTTCGATCCCTCAACGCCCTGCACGGCCAGCTGCACGGGCTGCTCCACGAGTTCAACGGCCGGTTCGAGAATCTGGAGAACGAGCGCGGCGAACTGATCGCCGGACGCGAGGCACTCACGCTCCAGTGCGCCGAACTCCAGGTCCGCACCGCTGATCTGACCGCCCAGCTGGAGCGGCTCAAGAACACGGTCCATCACACCTTCGTCAACCTCTCGCTGCGCACCCTCGGCCTCGTCGAGCGCCAGCTCGGCGTCATCGAGAGCCTGGAGGATCGCGAGCAGGACCCTGAGCGGCTCGCTACCCTCTTCAAGCTCGACCACATGGCCACGGTCATGCGGCGCCACAGCGAGAACATGCTGGTCCTCGCGGGCGCCGAGCACGGCCACGGGCACTCCGGCCCGATCCCGCTGGTCGACGTGTTGCGTGCGGCCGTCAGCGAGATCGAGCGGTACGAGCGGGTCACCATCCAGTCCCTGCCGCCGCACGCCCAGATCGCCGGTTTCGCCGCCGACGACCTCAGCCACCTGGTCGCCGAACTCCTGGAGAACGCGACCTCCTTCTCGCCGCCCGACTCGCATGTCGAGCTCTCCGGCTGGCTGCTGGAGACCGGCGAGGTGATGCTCTCCGTGCAGGACGAGGGCATCGGCATGTCGTCCGTACGGATGGGCGAGCTCAACGCCCGCCTGGCCGACCCGTCCTCGTTCGAGGCGGGCGAGCAGAGCGCCGACGGCGCGGGCCTCGGACTCCAGGTGACGTCGCTGCTCGCGGCGCGCCACGGGGTGCGGGTCCAGCTGCGCGAGCACAAGGGCAGCGGGGTGACGGCGGTCGTCGTGCTGCCGCAGGCGCTGCTGCCCAAGGCGCCGCCCGGTGCCACGCCGCCGCCCGTGACCGCGCCGGGGGGCGCACCCGCGCTGAACCTGCCCGGATCGGTCGCCGAGGCCAACTCCAATGCTCTGCCGGGCCGGACGCTCGCGCTGCCCGGCGACCCGCTGATCGCCGCCGCCGAGCAGGCGATCCGCGCGTCGGCACCGGACCCTGCCCAGGCGGAGGCGCCCGCTCCGACCGCGGCGCCTGCTTCGACGGAGGCAACCGCTCCGGCGGAACCCGAGCCGGTCGTCACCGACGGGTCCGAGTCCGAGACCACGATGCAGGTCCGGCTCCCGGGGCTGCGGGACGTTCCTGCGGCTCAGCCGGTCCCGTCGGCCGCACCGGGCCATGAGACCCCGGCGACCCCTGACCCGTACGCCATCGGCCCCGACCGCCACGAGCGCACCGCGGACGAGACCCCGGAGCCCTTCACCGCGCCGACTCCTTCCCCGGCGTCCGCCGCCGAGGCCCTTCCCGGCCCCCGGCAGCCGGAGCCGCAGGCCGAACGCATCACCGACAAGGGCCTTCCCAAGCGCACCCCCAAGGTCGTCAAGCTCGCCGCCCCCACCGCCGAGCGCAAGGGCAGTCTGGACAAGGACGAGCTGCGCCGCCGCCTCGGTGGCTTCCACCAGGGGGCGAAGGACGGCCGCCGCGACGTCGAGGCGGAGATCGCCGACGGTGCCGTCACCGGTGCCGGCTCCGCACAGACCGAGCAGACCGAGCGGGCAGACCGTTTCGGCGGTCGAACCGATGAGACGGGGGACACAGTCGAGGAGGCACGCAGTTGACTGCGCCCAGCACATTCGGGCTGAGCACCGAGGCCCGGAACCTTCACTGGTTGCTGAGCAATCTCGTGGAGGAGGTGCCAGGGGTCCATTCGGTCACCGTTGTCTCGTCCGACGGACTGATGCTGCTCTCCTCCGACCCCGGCCGCCAGACAGCCGCAGCGACAGGCAGCCCGCAGGACGGCCCCCGAGGCTCCAGCGCCGACCTGGCGACCATCGTCTCCGGCATCGGCTCCCTCACCGTCGGTGCCGCGAAACTGATGGACGGCGGCGGCGTCAAGCAGACCATGGTCGCCATGGACGAGGGCAGCGTCTTCGTCATGTCGATCAGTGACGGTTCGCTGCTCGGCGTGCACGCCACCCCCGACTGTGACATGAGCGTCATCGCGTACCACATGGCGCTCTTCGTCGGTCGTGCCGGACACGTACTCACCCCCGAACTCCGCAGTGAACTGCGCAAATCGATGGAGAGCGCCCAGTGACGCCCGCTGCTGAACCCGCCCCCAGGCTCCCGGTCCGCGGGTCCGACCGACGGCCCGCCCGGGTCCGCCCGTACTCGCTCACCCGCGGCCGCACCCGCTTCGGTCACGTCCTTCTCGTCGAGACGTTCGTGGCCGCGCTGGAAGCGCCCGAGGAGCGCCGCGAGCTCACCAACGGCAACCTCGCCACGCGGGTGATGCCGGAGCTCCGGGCTATTGTCGAAATCTGCCGCCGCATGCGTACGGTCGCGGAAATCTCGGCCCTGTTGAAGATGCCGCTCGGCGTGGTCCGTGTGCTGCTCAGCGACTTGGCCGACCAGGGAAAGATCCGTGTGTACGGGACCGGTCACGGCACCGGCCAGCCCGACCGCGCACTGCTCGAAAGGGTGCTGAATGGACTCCGTCGTCTCTGATCCACTCCTGTCCGCCCCGCGTCAGCCGGGACCGGAGGACCAGGCCGAGGAGTCGATCCAGGCCTGGCAGTTGGATCACACCAGGGCCCCCATCGCCACGAAGATAGTGGTTGCGGGCGGGTTCGGGGTCGGCAAGACGACCTTCGTGGGATCAGTCTCCGAGATAACCCCGCTGCAGACCGAAGCACTGATGACCCAGGCCAGCGAGGAGACCGACGACCTCACCGCCACGCCCGACAAGGTCACCACGACCGTGGCGATGGACTTCGGCCGTCTCACGCTCGACGACGACCTCGTGCTGTACGTGTTCGGCACGCCCGGACAGCAGCGCTTCTGGTTCATGTGGGACGACCTGGTGCGCGGCGCGATCGGTGCGGTGGTGCTCGCCGACACCCGGCGGCTCTCCGACTGCTTCCCCGCGCTCGACTACTTCGAGAGCTGCGGACTGCCGTACATCGTGGCCGTCAACCACTTCGAGGGGACGCCTGGTTACGAGGCGGAGGACGTCAGGGAGGCCCTGACCGTCCCCCCGGACGTGCCTGTTGTGATCATGGACGCGCGTAACAGGACCACCGTCGTGGAGTCGCTGCTGGCCCTCGTGGGTCACGCTTTTGACGCGGCCCCCTCCTAGGCGGGGGCTGAAGATCTTGGCCGGGCTCCCGGCGTCTTGCACGCACATCTGCGGCGTTGCCAAAACGGCCTGATAGCTCCGCTATGAGGCCGCTTCGGCGCCTTGCAGCTGCACGCACCAGACGCCGCTCGCTGATCCGGCCAAGATCTTCAGCACCCTCCCAGGGCGTGTTTCGAACGTCCCGCCTGCCTGGCGACGCCTGGCGCGCACGCTCGCTGCGTTGTCGGGCTCGCCCCGATACAACCGGTATCGGGGCGAGCCTCCGCCTTGCGATCGCACGCACCGGACGACGCTCGTCACGGGGCAAACACTGCCGGTCACGGCACTAGACACACCTCGCGCACGTACCACGTAGACGTAACGGAGAACCGCGATGCGGAAGATACTCATAGTCGGAGCCGGCCAGTCCGGTCTCCAGCTCGCCCTCGGACTGCAGTCCCATGGGTACGAAGTCACCCTGATGTCCAACCGCACCGCCGACGAGGTCCGGTCCGGCCGGGTCATGTCGACGCAGTGCATGTTCGACACCGCGCTGCAGCACGAGCGCGACCTCAAGCTCAACTTCTGGGAGTCCCAGGCCCCGCGCATCGAGGGCCTCGGCGTCTCGGTCGCCGCCCCCGACTCCTCGCGCGCCGTCGACTGGGTCGGCAAGCTGGACGGCTTCGCCCAGTCCGTCGACCAGCGCGTGAAGATGGCCGGCTGGATGGATACGTTCGCCCAGCGCGGCGGACAGCTCGTCATCCACGGTGCGGCCGTCTCCGACCTCGACTACTTCTCCCGCACCTACGACCTGGTGATGGTCTCCGCGGGCAAGGGCGAGCTCGTCTCCATGTTCGGCCGGGACGCGTCCCGTTCGCCGTTCGACGCCCCGCAGCGCGCCCTCGCCGTCGCGTACGTCCACGGCATGGGCCCGCGCCCCGAGCACCCCGAGTTCGACGCGGTCCGCTGCAACCTGGTCCCCGGTGTCGGCGAGCTCTTCGTGATGCCGACCCTGACCACGTCCGGCCGCGCCGACATCCTGTTCTGGGAGGGCATCCCGGGCGGCCCGCTGGACGTCTTCCAGGGCATCAAGGACCCCTCCGAGCACCTCGCGAAGACGCTGGAGCTCATGGAGCAGTTCACGCCGTGGGAGTACGCGCGCGCCACCAAGGTCGAACTGACCGACGCCAACGGCACCCTGGCGGGCCGTTACGCCCCGACCGTGCGCAAGCCGATCGGCCGGCTGCCCAGCGGCGGCCTGGTGCTCGGCGTGGCGGATGTCGTCGTCGCCAACGACCCGATCACCGGCCAGGGTTCCAACTCCGCCTCCAAGTGTGCCGACGCGTACCTGAAGTCGATCATCGAGCACGGCGACCAGGCCTTTGACGCGGACTGGATGCAGTCCACGTTCGACCGCTACTGGGACACCGCGCAGCACGTCGTGAAGTGGACGAACGCCATGCTCGGCGTACCGCCGGAGCACGTGCTGAACCTGATCGGCGCCGCCGGTCAGCTGCAGCCGGTCGCCGACCGGTTCGCCAACGGGTTCAACAACCCGGCGGACTTCGACAACTTCTTCTTCGAGCCGGAGAGGACGAACGCGTACCTCGCCGAGGTATCTGCCGCTGTTTAAGCGTCTGACCTGCGAAACAGCGGTCAGGGTTGGTGTCTGTGGGCCGTCCTCGGGCGGCCCACGGACGGCTCGGCCGTCGACGGGCAGCTCGGCGTCTCCCGCCGCACCGCCCAGCGCCGCATCGGCGAACTCATGCTCAGGGCGGGCCCGGAAAGCCGCATCCAGCTCGGCTGGATCGCCGCCCCCAAGGGGTGGGCCTGACGGCCGCGCACGCCGATGCGTACGTCACACGGGCAGGTGGGCAGGCAGGCACCCGAACGGCGCAGCCACAGGCGGTCGACTCGGGGCCGACGGCCTGACCGCCGTACCGCCAGGACTGACACGGCAGCCGGGCCGGTTCCCGTGGGGAGAGCGACGTGCGCGGCCCGGCTGAGGTGTGCACAGGGGTTACTGCATGCGGCTACTCGTCGTCCGGCTCGGACGAGGAGTCGTACCCCGCATCCGAGCCGCCGGACGTGTCCCGGGCCGGCTCCGGCAGGCTGTACGTACTCAGCGACGGGCTCTCCGGATCCGGACGCACGGCGCCCAGCAGCGGATTCGACGCCAGTGGCGAGACCTTCACCTGCGACCCCGGCCGGGGCGCCTGCACCACCAGGCCGTTGCCGACGTACAGGGCCACGTGCGTGGCCTTCGGGAAGTAGATCACCAGGTCACCCGGGCGCAGCGCGTTCAGCGGTACCTTCCGCAGCTGCTTCCACTGCTCCTGCGAGGTCCGCGGAATCGCGTGCCCCGCGTTCGCCCAGGCCTGCGAGGTGAGCCCGGAGCAGTCGAACGAACCCGGACCCTCCGCGCCCCACACATACGGCTTGCCGAGCTGTCTGACCGCGTACTTCACCGCCTCGTCGCCCTCCTGGGACGGCGGCCGGGCCGAGGACAGGGCGCCCGAGGTGACCAGCCTGCCCTGGGCCTTGTCCGTGGCCTGCTGCTCCAGCTGGGACACCTTGGCGATCTGCTCGGCGGAGAGCTCGGCCAGCAGCGCCTCCACCTTCCTCAGCCGCGACTGCACGGTGTCGCGCTGCTTCTTCTGCCGCGCGGCCAGCACCCGCTGCTTCTCGAGCGCCTTGCGGGACGCGGAGGCCAGCCCGTCGGCGCGCTTCTCGGCGCCGGTGAGCCGCTTGACGGTCGCGGCCCGGCCGGCCGCCACCCGCCGGATGACGTGTTCCTGGTCCAGGGCGTGCTCGGGATCGCGGGACAGCATCAGCCGGACGTACGAGGAAAATTCGGACTGCCCCTGGTACTGCTCCCGTGCCAGCCGCCCCGCGTCGTTGCGGCTGCGGCCCAGCGCCGTCCGCGCCGCGGCGAGAGCGGTGTCCAGCTTCTTCGCATCCGCTGTCCGCTTCTTCAGCTTCGCGGTCGTTCCGTTGTACGCCTCGCTGGCCTCCTCGGCCTGCTGGTACAGCTTCCCGAGCTCGGTCAGCAGCTCAGCGACGCTTTTCGTGGCGCGTGGCTCACGGGAGGGGGAGGAGGGGCCAGGACTGCTCGGGTCCGTGGTGGCGGCGACGGCGGGCGAGGCCGCGACCACCGTGGCGAGTGCCGCCGCGCAGACGGTGCGCAGAACCCTGGACGACACGGGATCACCTCCGATGACGGGGCGATCGCGGGACCACCCCATGAGTGAGCGCAACGCGTCAATACGGTCACTGGGGGGCGGGTGATGCAAGAACCGTGCGGCGCGGCGGCGCCCGGATTCGCCCGGACGGCGGGACGCCCCTCAAGGGGCCTGGCGGACCACGGCCGGGGCCCTGATCCGCCGGACACCTCCGAGGTCACTTCACCGGGAACGCGTAGAACATCCGTTCCCGCTGGACGACGGCGGACTTCCCGAAGGCCAGCACCCGGTACGGGGCGGTGACCGTGGCGCCCTTCGGGTCCTGCACCCCGATGTCCTGGAATTTCCACAGCCGCCGGCCGTCCGCCGCGGCGAACGCGGTGACCTGGGCGGCCCCGGCCGCCAGCACGGTGCTGCCGCTGGAACTCACGGTGACGACCGGCGCCCATCCGCCGGGCACCGCCTCGGTGGACCGCCGCCAGCGAAGCTTTCCGGACTCCCGGTCGACCGCGCCCACCTCCTGGTTGCGGCTGGTGGTGTGCAGCAGGTCCCCGGCCGGGACCGGTGTTCCGAACACGGACCCCGGCGTGCCGTTCAGCGTCCACTTCGGCTTGCCCGCGGGCATCTCGAACGACTGGAGGGCGTCGCCCGCCGCCGCGTACAGCAGTCCCCGGTCATCCCCGGCGGCTGCCCCGTCCGGACCGACCGTGCCGAACGACTTGGTCCACAGCAGCTTCCCGCTCCTCCGGTCGAACCCACGGAAGACGGCCTTGCCCTTGGCGGCCTTGACGTCGCCGGGGGTGAGCGTCGCGCTCTTCTGGCGTACGACGATGTCGTCGGGACGGACAGCGATCAACTGGTAGGCGGGGGTCGTCGATTCCCGGCCGGTGGGTACGGGGGTCCGCCACAGCTCCTTGCGCCGCACGATGTCGTACGCGAACAGGAACGACGTGACGACCTCCGTGTCCTTCCCCGGCTTCTTGCCCTTCTTCGGCTTCTTGGCCTTCACGGTGACCTTGTGCGAGCCGGTGAACCAGATCGCCGGACCGGACTGGCCGATGACGTCGGACACCGTCAGGAACGGTGCACCCTCGAACTGGTTCTCGTACGCCACCCGGTGCGCGACCGTTCCGTCCTTCGGCGACAGCCAGAGGAACTCGGACGGCCCGGCGACGAAGCAGAACGCGTCGCCGGCGGCCAGGGCCGCCTGCCCCTTCGCCGCGTCCGGGCACTCCCAGAGACGGTGGCCGGTCCGCAGATCGACGGCGGAGGCCTGTGTCTCGCCGGTCAGCACGAGCAGCCGGTCGTGCCAGAGCGCGGCGGTGAGCGGTGCGGGTTCGGCCTCAGGGTGGCTGTACACCCAACGCGGCTGCGGCGGCAGCCCGGCCACGGTGGGGCCGCTGGGGGACGGGGCGGGCTTGCCATCGTCCGGGGCCTCGGAGCCGTTGCCCCCGAGGGCGAACACACCCCCACCGCCGACGATCAGCCCGGCCGCGCCGGCGGCCGCACCGAAGAGCAGGGTGCGGCGGTCGAGGGCGGCGGAGGGGGACGAGGAGGGTGCGGGCGTGGGCGTCACGGGCGGCGGGGGCGAGGCGGGAACCGCCGCTGCCGGGGCCGGGAGGGGGCGTGGCACGAGCGGCGCGACGGGCGGCAGGACGGCGGGCAGCCGGTCCGGGGGACCGGTCCGTTCACGCGGGATGGACAACTGGGTGGTCGGCCGGTCGGGCTCCGGGGCGCGGGGGCTGCCGACGCTTCCGATCCGGGTGGTCCGGGTGTCCTCTCCGGGGCCGCCGTCGCCGGGCGCGCCAGTGGCGGGGCTGTCGGGTGTGGCGTCGGCAGGTTCGGTGAGAGACCCGTGCGGGGCTGTGCCGACGGAACTGTCCGCCGGCTCGCCGGCCGCGCCCGCGGACACCAGCTCCCTGACGCGGGACTCCTGTTCCGTAAGCGTCTTCGACACCCGCTCCGGCAGCCAGCCGCCCCTGGCGAGGCCCGCCGCGCCCTCCAGTGCCAGTTCCGCCGCCACCGTCCCGGAGCTCGGCCGCTCGGCCGGGTCCTTGGCCAGGCAGCGCGCGATCAGCCCGCGCAAGTCCTCCGGGACTGCGCCCAGTTCCGGCTCCGCATGCGCGATCCGCTCGGCTGCCTCCGCCGGCGGGCCGTCCGCGAGCGGGGTCGTGCCGGTCGCGGCGTACGCCAGCAGCAGGCCGAGCACGAAGAGGTCGGAGGCCGGTCCCGCCGTCTCGCCCTTGACCTGCTCCGGGGTGAGATATCCGAGCCGTACGGAGAGCTGACCGCCCGTTCTGGCCTCGGCATCGGCCGCCGCGCCCAGCGGGCCGAAGGCGGTGAGCCGCGGTCCGTCCCCGGCCAGCAGTACGGTCCTCGGGGCGAGCCCCTCCAGTACGGCCCCGGTGGCGTGTACCCGGGAGAGCGTCTCGGTGATGCCGGCGCCCAGTATCCGCACGGCACGCTCGGGGAGGGGACCCGCTGCGTCGATCGCCTCGGCGAGCGTCAGCGCCGGTACGTACGCCACGGCCGTCCACAACTCCCCGTCGTCCGTACGGGTGGCGAGCTGCGGCTGGACCCAGCCACCCGCCAGCCGGTCCGCGGTGCGGGCCTCCGCCTCGAAGCGGCGGCGGAAGGCGGGCAGTGCGGCAAGCTCGGTCCGGGCCGCGGTGATCACGACGGTCCGGTCCGCGGGGCCGTCCGGGCGGTCGGCAGCGCTCGCGTCGTGCGCGAGGTACTGGACGGCGCTCGCCGTCTCGCGGAACCGCGCCAGCACGGTGTACGGACCGAGGCGGCGTGGATCGTCCTGACGCAGCGCCTCCATGGCGCACCCCCTTGTGACCGTTCTCGTGACCATGGATCCGTCGATCCTAGAGTGTCCGGCAATCAAGAGGCGGCCGACGCACCCCGCCGGGACCAGCGGGTCAGTTCGGTTTCGACCAGGGCCACTTGAGAGTGTGGCGCTCGCGGCCCTCGGGGGCGTACTCGTACACCCAGCCGCGCTGCACACCCAGCCGCTTGGAGTATCCGGCCGGGACCCGTCGGTACGCGTAGACGGTGGCCGGTCCGCCGTCGGCGTCCGGCACCGGGACCTCGTACCACTTGGGCGGGTGGCCGGTCGAGCCGACGAGGACGGGGAGGACCCGCCCGTCCAGCGGGCCGCCCCTGAAGGTGGTGTTCTCGCTTCTCACGTCCCCAGTCTGACTCAGGGCGCGTTCCAGGGCTCACGGCCTCCCCGGCGATCCGGCGGCAGCAGGGGCGCCCCGCCGACCACGGGGACCAGCCGGGCCACCGGCCTCCCGGCCGGACCGGAGGCGGTCTCCAGCGGCAGCAGTGCCGCCACCACGGATGCCGTCTCCTCGTCCCTCGCCGCGGTGGACAGGCAGCCGTGAGCAGGGCGATCAACGGTGCCCGGTCGATCAGAGGCGGACGGGTCGCGGCTCCCGGCCGTGATCCCCGGGCACTCCCTGCGGCGCCCCCTGCCGTGGGTGCCGGCTCAGAGCCTGCCGGGCGGCCTCTGATCGGGCGGACGTCACCCGACAGGCTCTCAGGCCAGCAGACCCGAGCTCTTCCACAGCCTGCGCCCCACCCCGTTCAACACGCCGATGTCGTCGAGGAAGTCCGTCAGCCGCTTGGCACCCGACTGCATGACCTCCGCCCGGTGGCCGCTCGCCTTCACCTGGGCGACGGCCTCGCGGCGGTCCAGGCCGACGTTCTCGTACACCTGCGGGTTGATGAAGCAGACAGAGAAGACGCGCGCCGCCTCCCCGCAGCTCAGCCGGGTGAGCTCGCGCTCCCAGCGAGGTGCCGTGACCATCTGGCGGCGCAGCTCCTCGCGGGCGTAGCGCACGTGCCGTGCCTCCTCGACCACATGGATCCGGGTCACGCCGCGCACCAGCGTCTGGACGCGCTCGTCCGGGAACGTCAGACGCTGCATCCAGTCGAGGATCTCCTCGCCGAGCAGGGTCGCGGCGAACGAACCGGGCGTCGTTGACACGGTCTTCAGCACCCGCGCCAGGTTGTGGTAGACGCGCGGTACGGCATAGCTGGGCGCCCGCCCCCACTGGATCATGCGGCCGAACATCATCGAGTGCCGGCACTCGTCGGCTATCTCGGTCAGCGCATAACGGACATGATTGCTGGTCACCGGCTTGTCGTAGATGTGCCGGACCAGCAACTGCATCAGGATGATCTCGAACCAGATGCCGAGCGAGGCCAGCGACGCCGCCTCGTGCCGGGCCAGGTCCATCCGCTGTTCCTCCGGCATCCTCCGCCACAGCGGGGTGTCGTAGAGGGAGACGAGCTCGGGCGGCCAGAACCACTTGCCGTCTTCGGCCGCCGCATCCCAGTCGAGCTCGGTGTCCGGATCGAAGGAGTGCTTGGCCGAGGACTCCAGGAGGCGCTCGGCGATCTGCTCGCGGTCCCGTAGCGGGCCGAGTGCGTCGCGGAGCACCTGCACGTCGCGTTCGGTCACTGTCGTCATGGCTGAGGGCACCTCACCTGTGGATTACCGGCGGTCACTCCTTATGAGACTGCTTGTCAGTAAGGCGGTCAATCCCTCGCGCGCGACTTGTTGACCCGGCGTCTAGCAACGTGTGAACCTGCCAACTGGCGCAACCGCAGCGGAATGTGGCCGAGCATGCGAGGCGAAGGAGCTGTCCGTGTCGACACACGACCTCTACACCACCGCCCCCGACACGCCCCTCTGGCAGGTGCCCGCCTCCGGCGCCGCCAGGTTCAACTGGGACTACGACGACGGCCGCGAACGCCTTCTCGCCCTCTACCAGAAGGGCAAGGACAAGCAGTGGGACGGCAACAAGCGCATCGACTGGTCCCTGGAGGTCGACCCCGCCGACCCGCTGGGCACCCCCGACGAGGCCCTCACGCTGTACGGCACCCCGCACTGGGCCAGGATGACCGCGAAGGACCGGGGCGAGCTGCGCAAGCACTACACCTCGTGGCAGTTCAGCCAGTTCCTCCACGGTGAACAGGGCGCGATGGTCTGTGCCGCCCGGATCGTGGAGTCGGTCCCCGACCTGGACGCGAAGTTCTACTCCGCGACCCAGACCATGGACGAGGCCCGGCACGCGGAGATATACGGCCGGTTCCTGCACGAGAAGGTGCAGATGCTCTACCCGGTCAACGACAGCCTCCAGGGCCTGCTCGGCGACACCCTGCGAGACTCCCGCTGGGACATGCCCTACCTGGGCATGCAGGTCCTGATCGAGGGCCTGGCGCTGGCCGCGTTCGGCATGATCCGCGACACCACGAACAAGCCGCTGCCCAAGCAGATCCTCGCCTACGTCATGCAGGACGAGGCCCGGCACGTCGCCTTCGGCCGGATGGCGCTGCGCGACTACTACAAGCAGCTGAGCGACGCCGAACTGCGCGAGCGCGAGGAGTTCGTCATCGAGGGCTGTTACCTGATGCGCGACCGCCTCAGCGGCGTCGAGGTGCTGGAGAACTTCGGCATAGGAAAGCAGGAGGCCAAGGAGCTCTCCGAGCACTCGGAGTTCCTGCAGCTCTTCCGCAAGCTGCTGTTCAGCCGGATCGTCCCGTGCGTCAAGGACATCGGTCTGTGGGGCGAGCGGCTGCAGAAGGCGTACGTCGCCATGGGCGTCTTCGAACTCGGCGACTCCAACCTCGACCTGCTCATGGCCCAGGATGAGGAGATAGCCGAGCAGCTGGACCGGGACCGGTTCGCGGCGGAGGAGCAGGCGCGGGTCGCGGAGGTCGAGGAGGCGATAGCGGAGGGCGCAGCCTAGAAAATGCGGGACGGCCCGGTGCGAGGGTCTTCGACGGCAGGCAGTCAGAGGCCCGCCGTGAAGCCACGCACCAGCTCCGCCACCCGCACCGGAGGTGTCATCAGCGGGTGCCGCTCCGCCCGCGCTGTTCCGAGCCGCGAGACGCCCCGGACCGGGGCGCGCCCCCCTTGCCACCGGCCTGCAGCGCCGCCTCCATGACGGCCCGGGCGATCGGCGCCGCGCTGCCGCCCCCGCTGATGTCCGCCCGCTTCGCGGCGGCGTCCTCGACGACCACCGCGACCGCGACCGCCGGCCGGTTCGAGTTCGGCGCCTGTGCCCAGGAGATGAACCAGGCGTACGGGGTACCGGAGTTGTCGATGCCGTGCTGAGCGGTGCCGGTCTTGCCGCCGACCGTCGCCCCGTAGATCGCGGCATTGGAACCGGTGCCCTGCTCCACGACGTCGATCATCATCTGCCGTAGCTGCGTCGCGGTCCGCGGGCTCATCGCCTGGTGGTAGGTGTGCGGGCGGTTCTGATGGACGGTGGTGCCGGTGCTGGTCGTCGTGCGGTCCACCAGATACGGGTATGTGAGGTCACCGCCGTTCGCGACGGCCGACGCCACCATGGCCATCTGCAGCGGTGTCGCCGTCGTGTTGAACTGTCCGATCGACGACAGGGCCAGCTGGTCGTCGCTCATGTCGGTGTCGAAGTTGCTCCTTGCCACGCCGGACGGGATCTTCAGTCCGGTGTCGTTGAAGCCGAACTTCCGCGCCGCCTCCACCATCCCGTCCAGCCCGACCTTCACCCCCAGATGGGCCATCACGGTGTTGCACGACACCCGGATCGCTTCGGCGAGCGACGCGTACTCGCAGCCGCTGGCCTCATTGGGGAGCGTGGTGCTGGTTCCCGGCAGGACGTACGGGGACGGGGTGTCGGTCTCCGCGTAGGGGTCCTCGACCACACCCGCGTCGAGCGCCGCGGCCGCCGTCACGATCTTGAAGGTGGAGCCGGGCGGATAGGTCTGCCGGATCGCCCGGTTGAGCATCGGCTGGCTCCTCGCCCTGTTGAACTGCCGCCAGGCGTCGGTGACCGACGAACCGGTGCCGGAGAGCCGCGCGGGGTCGTACGAAGGGGTCGAGACCAGCGCCAGGATCTTGCCGGTCGACGGTTCGAGGGCGGCGACCGCACCCCGCCGCCCGCCAAGCCCGGCGTACGCGGCGCGCTGCATGGAGTCCTTGACGGTCGTTGCGACGTTGCCGCCGGGCTGCCGGCTGCGGGTGATCTCGTCCCACAGCGGCAGCGGGGCGAGCAGCGGATCGGTGCCGGAGAGGATGTCGTCCTCGGCATTCTCGATGAGCGTCGTGCCGTACGTCTGCGACGCGTACCCGGTCACCGGCGCGTACAGCGGCCCGTCGGTGTAGGTGCGTTCGTAGGTGAGCTGCTCGTCCGTGTTCTTGGAACCGGTGACCGACGTGCTGCCGACCAGGATGTTGCCCCGCGGCTGGTCGTAGCGGGCGATCGTGCCGCGGCGGTTGGCAGGGTTGTCGTCCAGCTCGTCCGCCTGGAAGACCTGGATGCGGGCGGCGTTCAGCAGCAGCGCCATGAGCAGCAGCAGGCAGAACGCGGCGGCCCGCCGGATGTAGCGGATCACGACGGGTCCTCCACGATCGGTGCGATGACCCCGTTCTCCACCTGGTCGGGGTGGGGGGTGCGGGCGAGGTCGCTGATCCGGATGAGCAGCGCCACGATGATCCAGTTGGTCACGACGGACGAACCGCCCTGGGCGAGGAACGGCATCGCCATGCCCGTCAGCGGGATCAGCCCCATCACGCCGCCCGCGATCACGAAGACCTGGAGGGCCAGGATCGATGCGAGCCCGATCGACAGCAGCCGCCCGAAGGGGTCGCGCAGGGCGAGCCCGGCCCGGTAGCCGCGGGCGACCAGCAGCGCGTACAGCAGGAAGATCGCGGTCAGACCGGACAGCCCGAGCTCCTCGCCTGCCGTGGCCAGGATGAAGTCGGACTTGGCGGCGAAACCGATGAGGATGGAGTGGCCGAGACCGAGCCCGGTGCCGAGCATCCCGCCCGCGGCGAACGCGAACAGCGACTGGGCGAGCTGGCTCGGTCCCTGGCCCGCGGCGATGGAGGCGAACGGATCGAGCCAGTCCTGCACCCGGCTGTGCACATGCGGCTCGAAGGAGCCGACGGCGAACGCGCCGACGGTGGCGAGCAGCAGCCCCACCGCGATCCACCCGGTCCGGCCGGTCGCCACGTACAGCATGATCACGAAGAGGCCGAAGAAGAGCAGCGAGGTCCCCAGGTCCCGCTCGAGGACCAGCACCCCGACACTGAGCAGCCAGATCGCCACGATCGGGCCGAGCACCCGGCCGGTGGGCAGCTGGAGTTTCCAGATCCTGCGGCCCGTGTAGGCGAGCGCGTGGCGGTTCGCGGAGAGGTAAGCGGCGAAGAAGACGGCGAGCAGGATCTTGGCGAACTCGCCCGGCTGGAACGAGAATCCGCCGATCCGGATCCAGATCTTGGCACCGTTCACCGCGGGGAAGAAGATCGGCACGATCATCAGGACGAGCGATGCGGCGACCGACAGGTAGGCGTACCGCTGGAGCACCCGGTGGTCCCGGAGGAAGACGACGACCACGATGAAGAGTGCGACCCCGAGCGTCGACCAGACCAGCTGGGTGGGCGCCGCCTGGTCCTTCGGGGTCTCCAGGTCGAGCCGGTAGATCAGCACCAGCCCGAGGCCGTTGAGCAGGACGGCGATGGGGAGCAGCAGCGGATCGGCGTGCGGGGCTCGGAAGCGGACGGCGAGATGCGCGAGAAGTGCGAGCAGCCCTAGACCGGCACCGTAACCGGCGACATCGGGCGGGATCGCGTGGTCGTGCGCGAGGCCGACGGCGGCGTAGCCGTAGACGGAGATGAGGACGGCTCCGATGAGGAGTGCGAGCTCGACCCCGCGCCGCTTGGGCAGGCGTAGCTGCGGCGGGGGAGCGTCCGTCCTCGTTGCGGTCATGCGACGCAACGTAGCAAGAGGTGCACCGTATTCCCCTTATGTCACTTCATTTCCCTTACGTCGCTTCTGTCTGGTCGTCATGGCCGGGCGGTTCGCCGCTGTCGAGTCGTACGTATTCCGGGAGTGTCAGCCGCGCCACCGCCCCGCCGTCCTCCGCGTTGGCGAAGACGAGCTCGGCGCCGATGGCCGCCGACTGCCCGACGGCGATGGTCAGTCCGAGCCCGTGGCCCTTGCCGCCTTCCTCGGTGCGGAATCGCTGCGGACCACCGGCCAGCAGATAGTCCGGGAACCCCGGACCGTGATCGCGTACGGTCACCACCGGCCCGTCGACCGTCACGACCACCGGGGGCCGGCCGTGCTGGTGCGCATTGGCGATCAGATTGCCGAGGACCCGCTCCAGCCGCCGCTTGTCGGTCTCGACCCGCACGGGCCTCGCCCCGGTTCCGGCTTCCGCCTCCACGACGCGGACCTCGGTCTCCGTTCCCGAGGCGCTCGCCACGCGCACGGCGAGCGGAGCCAGTTCGTGAACGGCGAGATCGACCTCTTCCGTGCGGGCGTCGAGCCGGGAGATCTCCAGCAGATCCTCCGTCAGCGTCCGCATCGTCCGCACCCGGTCCCGCACCAGCTCGGCCGGGCGGCCCGCCGGCAACAGCTCGGCCGCGGCCGAGAGACCGGTCAGCGGGGTGCGCAGCTCATGCGCCACGTCGGCGGTGAAGCGCTGCTCGGCCAGCAGTTTGCGCTGGAGTGTGGATGCCATCGTGTCCAGCGCACCGGCGACGATCGCCACCTCGTCCTGCGGGCGCGACGGGTCCGAGGTGCGGGGATCGTCGACGCGGGCGTCGAGATCGCCCGCACCGATCCGGCGGGCCACCTGGGCGGTCTGGTGCAGCCGGCGGGTGACCCGGGTGACGGCGAATGCGCCGACCAGCAGCGTGGCACCGATCGCCAGCAGCGAGGAGCCGACGATCGCCCGGTCGAGGCTGTCGATCACGTGGGCGCTGCGGCTGTAGTCGATCGCGGTGGCCAGCGCGCGGCCGTCGGCCGGGCCTGCCGCCCACATGGTCGGACGCCCGTGGTATTCGGCGACGAGCGTGCCCTGATGCCCGCTCACGGCGAGGGCGCGCAGGGACGCGGGCAGCCCGGGCGGATCGATGCCGGAACCCGGCGGGAGCTCCTCGCCCGCCTTGTACGCCGCGGTGACGTCGTTCAGCCGGGAGAGCGCCTCGGTGCGGGCCTCGGCGACGGTCTCCCGGGACACCGCGGTGTGCACCAGTGCGCCCAGCAGCGCGGCGAACGCACAGCACATCACGGTGATGAACACGGCCGACTTCCAAGCGAGCGTCGCGGTCCACGCGGGCGCGCGCATTCTCCGTCGCCTCATCGACGCCCCGCGGAGGCGGTGACCGGTGGCGGCATCATGGTCGCTTCGGAGCTGGGCTTCGCGCTCGGCCGGGCGGTGGGCACCATCCCCGGGGCCTTCCGCAGGACCTCGTCCCGAGTCGGCAGCATCGCGTGCGGCCAGAGCCGGGCGGGCCCGATGGCGGTCGGGGCCCGTCCGGCACTCTTCAGCTTGCCGCCGGTGTCACAGCCGGCCGGCAGCGTGGCGCCGACGCCGGCCACGAGGGCCGCCATCGCGCGGCGCGTCACCCGGTGATGCGGGCGCATGACTCCCTCCCTTTCCGGACGTCCGGTCATGGGTCCGCCGACCCACGACCTGTCGACCTTATGCGGAAGTAAGTCCCTTATGTCTTTTTGCTACCGGTGCGGCCGTGGTTGTGTCAGCGCTGGTAGGGGTTCTGGCCGTCCTGGGCATACCCGGGCTGCTGCTGGGCCTGTCCGAACGGGTTGCCGTCCTGCGCTGCCACGTGCTGCGCCAGCAGTTGGTCGGCCTGCTCCTTCGGGATCTTCTGTTCCCCGCCGCAGAACGTGCACTGCGTCGCGTACTTCGTCGAGAACGGGAACAGCGGCACGAAGAACAGCGTGAACTTCGTGACCCGCTTCCGCAGTGTGTGCGCGGCCGGATTGCCGCACCAGCCGCAGACCATCGTCAGAACGGCCAGTTGGTACAGATAGCCTCGCGTACCAAAAATGATCATGCCGTGGGCCCCTTTCCCGTTACTTCGTGGAGCGCTCGCCGGCAGAGCGCCAGCAGCTTTTCGTCCTCGTGTGTGTCGTGGCTGCCGTACCCGCCGTCCATGGCGTTGTGACGTCGTACGGAGGCGAGTTCGGCGCGCAGCACATGTGCCGCATCCGACCCTGCACCAGCAACGCCCATCAGCGCCAGGCATTCGGCCACCCGGACCCTGACATGACGGTTCATCTCCCAGGCGGCCAGCATGACCGGTACGGACTCCTTGGTCCGCCCCGTCACCTCCCACAGCGCGATCGCCGCGTCCACCCGCAGCCACGGCTCGTCATGGACCAGCAGCGCCCGCAGCCGGGGTGCCACCACGGCCGCGCGCGCACCCAGACCGCCCAGCGCTCTCACCGCCGCGCGCCGCTCGTGCGCTCGCTCCGCCCCCAGCCCCTCGATCAGCACCGGCAGCACGGCCTCCGCGTCCCCCTCGACCGCCCACAGTGCCTGAGCCGCCTCCGTCGCCGCCGGGGTCCCGGCGCTGCGGATCAGCGCCCGCAGCTCCGGGACGGCGCACCGGGCGGCCGGGCCGAACGAGCCGAGCGCCCGCAGCGCCGAGGTCCGCAGCCATTCCCCGCGGTACTCCGGCGCCCCGCGGAGCACCCGCAACACCTCCGGCGCCGCCTCGCCCGCGCGCAGCGCGGTCAGCCCGCCGAGCAGCGGTCTCGCCCGGTCGTACACCCCCTCGTCGAGATCGAGCCCGCCCACCCTGCGCCGCAGCACTCCGGCGAGTGGGGCCGCGGCCGCTCCCAGATACCCGATGGCGAACCCCACGTCGTGCGGCACCTCGGGCCGCTCCAGTGCGGCGGCCAGCGGGGGCACCGCCCGGGCGTCACCCAGCCGGGTCAGCGCCTTCACCGTGCTGCCGAGCCCCGGCGGTTCGCTCGCCCGCTCCTTCACCCAGGACCCGGGATCCGCCGCCACCCGCGCCGCCAGCGCGTCCGCGGCCAGCCCGAACAGCTGCTCCAGCATGTGCGAGGCGGCCTCGGCCAGCCGCGGCTCGGGGTCCGCGAGCTGGTCACCGGCGAGGCGGACCAGCTCCTCGTACGAGCCCCGCCAGGCCCGTATCAGCCCGCTGCTCATCCGTACCGCATCGATGCGTGCGCCATCAGGGCAGCGGCCGGGCCCGGTTCGGATTGATGAGCGGGCCGAGCAGATCCCCGTACCGCGCCAGCCGCCCGGCCATGTCACCGGCCAGAAAGACCAGCTCGGCGGGGCTCCGGCAGCCCTGGATCTCCGCCCAGGTGACGGGCGCGGACACGGTTGGCTCGGTCCTGGCGCGCAGCGTGTACGGGGTGGCGGTCGTTTTCGCCGCCGCGTTCTGGCTGAAGTCGACGAACACCTTCCCCGGCCGCAGTGCCCGCGTCATCCGGCGCACCACCAGCTCCGGAAGATCCCGCTCCGCATCCACCGCCAGCTGTTTGGCGTACGCCGACACCCGGTCGGAGGAGACCGGCTCCAGCGGTACGAGCACATGCAGCCCCTTCGATCCGGAGGTCTTCCCGTACGCGAGGAGCCCGTCCGCCGCCAGCCTGTCACGCAGCCACAGCGCCACCGCGCAGCACTCCACGACGGTTGCCGGAGCCCCCGGATCGAGGTCGAACACCATCCGGTCGGCGATACCCGGCCTGTCGGCCTGCCACTGCGGCGTATGGAACTCCACCACCAGGTTCGCCGCCCACATCAGCGACGCCAGATCCTGGATGAGCACCTGTCCGGCCTGCTGCGCCATATGCCGTGGCACCTCGGTGATCCGTACCCAGGACGGGGTGCCCGGTGGCGGGTTCTTGGTGAAGAACCGCTGCCCGTCCGGCCCGTCCGGATAGCGCAGGAAGGACACCGGCCGGTTGTACAGATGCGCGAGCAGGGCCCCCGCCGCCGTGGCCGCGTAGTAGTGCAGCACCTCGCCCTTGGTGGTTCCGGTGGCCGGATACAGAACCTTGTCGAGATTGCTGAGCGCCAGGCGCCGCCCCTCCACCTCAGTGATCGGCGTCATACGATAAGAATCACATGAAATAAGGATCAATAGTGATCTATCGGTATTCCTATGGACAAAGGGGTGAACGGTGAGGTCCATCTGGAACGGCGCGATCTCCTTCGGGCTGGTCAGCATCCCCATCAAGCTGGTCAACGCCACCGAGAGCCACTCGATCTCCTTCCGCCAGATCCACCTCGCCGACGGCGGCCGGATCCGCTACCGGAAGGTCTGTGAAATCGACGAGCAGGAAGTGACGGCCGCCGAGATCGGCAAGGGATACGAGGACGCGGACGGCTCGATCATCCCGATCACCGACGAGGACCTCGGTTCGCTCCCGCTTCCCACCGCGAAGACGATCGAGATTGTCGCCTTCGTGCCCGCCACCGAGATCGACCCGCTCCAGATGGACACGGCGTACTACCTCTCCGCCAACGGAGTCCCCGCCGCCAAGCCGTACACGCTGCTGCGCGAGGCCCTGAAGCGGAGCCAGAAGGTGGCCGTCGCCAAGTACGCGCTCCGCGGCCGGGAGCGGCTCGGCATGCTGCGCGTCGTCGACGACGTGATCGCGATGCACGGCCTGCTCTGGCCCGATGAGATCCGTGCCACCGACGGTGTGGCCCCGGAGACCGACGTCACGGTCCGCGAAGCCGAACTCGACCTGGCCGACGCCCTGATGGCCACACTCGGCGAGGTCGACATGAACACCCTCCACGACGACTACCGCGAGGCGGTCGAGGCGCTGATCGCCTCGAAGGCCTCCGGCGAGGCACTCGAACCGGCAGCATCCGGCGACACCGGCGGTGGCAAGGTCATCGACCTGATCGCGGCACTGGAGAGCAGCGTCCGGGCGGCGAAGAAGGCCCGCGGCAAGGAGCTGGAAGAGGCGGAGGAATCCGAGAGCGCACCGGTGGCCGAGGTGACGTCGCTCGCCACCCGCAAGAAGAGCGGCGGAACCGGCGCGAAGAAGAAGGCCTCCGCGACCCCCACCCCCCGGAAGACCGCCGCGAAGAAGTCGACGCCGGGCAGAACCCCGGCGAAGAAGACCGCCGCGCGGTCGACCACGAAGGCGGCCGCGAAGACGGCGGCGAAGAAGACCGCGAAGACCACGGCCAAGAAGGCAACACCCAGGAAACGCGCCTCGGCCTGACGGGACGCCGGCAGTCGCCGCTCCTGCCCGCGGCGACGTGGCGCTGGCGACCGGGGCCGGCCCACGCCGACGAAGTCGCCAGGCGGGGCGGAAAGGGCATCAGTACCTGGCCATCGACCCCGGGCAGACGAGCGCATCCGCCGGGACCGGGCGTCCGCAGGGCTGCCACGCAGGACTGCCCCGGAGCCGTAGCCCCGGGGCAGTCATCGCGTCGAGCCGTGCGTCAGTGCCGGCGGTACGAGTTCACGTATCCGGCTGCCGGAGTCCCGACACCCGTCACGTCGTCGTATCCCTTGACCGCCTTGAGCGAGGCGTCCTTGCCGAGGCTGCGTACCGATGTCAGCAAGCCGTCCGCCGCGTCGGAGCCGTTGGCGAAGTCGACGCGGGCGACCGCGAGGTCACGCTTGGCACCCAGCGGGTGGTCGGTGACGTCGTGGTACGTCGCCGAGCCGTACCGCGCGTAGATCGCCGGGTTGGCGAAGCCGAGCGGGCGGCCGTGCTGGGCCTGCTGTGCGAGCGCCTGGACGCCCGCGATGACCGGCGCCGCCAGCGACGTGCCGCCGATGCGGTACTCGTCGTAGCCGAGGGAGCCGTCGGGCAGCGTCTGCGTCTGGCCGACCAGGAAGCCGGTGTTCGGGTCGGCGACCGCCGCGATGTCCGGGGCGGTACGCATCCGGGCCTTGCCGTTCGCCCGCGCGAGCGAGTCCGGGACGACACCGCGCTGGTAGAACGGCTGCTTCACGGTCGAGCTGGTGCCGCCGCCCGCGCCCGAGGTGTACGCGCCGGGGAAGCCGGTCCAGCTCTTGCCGTCGGCGGCGAGGGACGCCTTCAGCGTGCCCCAGCCGGTCTCCCACTGGTACGTGTCGTGCTTGCCGACGGCCAGTGAGGTGCCGCCGACCGACGTCACCCAGGCGGAGTTGGACGGGACGTCGATCTGCTTCGTGCCGGTGGACGCGACGTTGTCGCCGTCGTCGCCGGAGGAGAAGTAGAAGCCGATGCCCTCGACCGCACCCATCTTGAAGACCTGGTCGTACGCGGCCGCGACGTCCGGGGTCTCGTTGGCCTCGACGTCGCCCCAGGAGTTGGAGACGATGTCGGCGAGCCGGTGGTCGACGATCTTGTTGAGCGAGTCCAGCAGGTCGGCGTCGTAGCAGGACGCGCCGCCCACGTAGACGATGTCGGCGGCGGGCGCGACCGCGTGCACGGCCTCGACGTCGAGGGTCTCCTCGCCGTACCAGCCAGAGGCCCCGCACTCCTCGGTCTTCGTGTAGTCGTCCGGCAGGACCTGGCTGAGCTGCCCGCGCCTGTACGGGGCGTCGCCGTTGCGCTTGGCGTACTCGGCGGCGTCCTTCGCGATGGTCGGCGAGGCGTACGCGTCGGTGATCGCGACGGTCACACCCTTGCCGGTCCACCTGCCCGCACCGTACGCGGCACGCAGCTGCTTGCCGGTGTAGCCCCTGATCGCGTACGGCACCTTGGAGCCGTAGGCGCTCGGCAGCGTCGAGGCAGTTCTGGAGCCGAAGTACGAGGAGAACGGACCGGAGTTGCGGAACACCGCGTCCGGCGGCGGCAGCGTTTCGTCGTGGCTCGACTTGTGCGGCGCGTTGTCCAGACCGGAGACGGCGAGGACGGCGTCGCTCAGCGCGGCCGGGACGGAGGCCGTGGAGGACGGGGCGCGGTAGGTCCGGCTGCCCTTGCGGTAGTTGCGCAGCTGGGTGCTGAACGCCTTCTCGGCCGCGGCGACGTCACCGGTGGCGGAGACGTAGTGCTGATGGGCGCCGGTGACGGTCAGCCCGCTCGACTTCAGCCACTGAACGACCTCGTCGATCTGGTGCTGGGTCGCCCCGAAGCGGGCCTGCGCCTCCTTGGCGCTCAGGTACTTCCCGTACGAAGGGGACTTCGGGTCGGACACGGCGGCGGCGTAGGCGGCCAGCCCCTTCGCGTCCCGGCCGGCCAGATGGACCCGGACACTCACCTTTCCGCTGTCGGCGGTGGCCCCCTGGTCGGCCTTGGCCGTGGCCCAGACCGGCTTGGTGCCCTGCAGCGCATCGCGACCGGAGGGTGCGGAGTCCGCGCTGGCGGACGGTATGCCGAGGGCGAGTGCACCGGCGAGCAGCGGCAGTGTCGCTGCCATGCTCAGCCCGGCGCGACGTCTGGCACGACTGGTTCTCATGAAACCCCCTGCGATGTGGTTCTTCGCGTGTGGAGCATGTGCCGGATGATGTGCACATGTAAGCCGCCACTCTGGCGAGGAACCCGTTACGTAAGGGGCATGCGTTTACCAAGAAACTGTCAAGACGGGGCGAGCGATGGGGAGTTCGAGGTGAAAGGCCGAGAATGCGTGCAATCGGGAGGGTGCTGCTCCGACCGCCCTTGACCGGCTGTCTGCCCGTGTCTACCCGGAAATCGGCCATTGCCTCGCGAACGGGACCGGTTTGCCGGGCCGCAGGAGAACCTGAGGACCGGCCGGTGCGCAGGATGCCGGCCGAAACGGGAGGGGAACCCTGTGACCACGCAGTCCGCAGGGATCATCGAGAGGAACCCGCGGGCGCAAGGCTGACGGGACCGGTCGGCGAGGGCAGCCCCAGCCCGTATGAGCTCTTGACGACGTACGTACAACTCGTATATGTATAGCCGGGTTTGATCCGCGACCCGGACGAGTAGCTGTGGACGGCCGCGCTCGCACCCGTGCCGTGTTTGTACAGGAAGTGGTACTCGCCCGCAGGAAGCCGCAACCGCGCCTTCGGATAGCTCCTGCCGCCGGACTTGCAGGCGAGCGACGAGCCGCTGGCCTCCGAGGTGTACTGCCGACAGCTGCCGCACCCCTTGAGTGAGACGCGGCCGGTGACCGGGCCGGTGTAGAGGATCTCGACGCCGCTCGGGGCGTCGTTGCTGATCACGAGCTCCATCCGGGAACCGCCCGGACTCCCGGACGGCGGCAGCCGCTTGCCCGCCGCGGGCCGGTCGGCGGCGATCTCCGCGGCGATGGCGACGTCCCGGGCGTGCGCCCGCCGCTTGTCGCTCCTGTACGTGGCGGCGAACTCCGTCAGCGTTTTTTGGGCGTCAGTGAACTTCTTGGACCTGAACTGGTCCACCCCGCACGCGTACACGCCGTTCCGGATCCCGGTGTCGGCCTCCCCGGCACGCGCGGAGACCGACGTGTCGGGCAGTGCCATCACGGTCGTCCGGAGCCCGCGCAACGCCTCGGTGGCCGCGCAGGGACTGCTGCCGCCCACCGCGCCGACCTGCTCCTTGATCTTCCCGGAGACCGCGGGCCCGACCTTCTTGGCCTGCGCCGATCCGGGAAACGTACGCAGCAGTTCGGCGAGCTCGCCGCCGGACGATCCCGCCGCCCGGTCGCCCAGCTTCGACACCCCGCACGTGTACAGCGAGGTGGCCAGCGGGTCGTCCGGCCAGCCGGCCAGGTCGCCCAGGAGCTTCGGGTCGATCGACTTGGGCACGGTCCGCAGATACGCCAGCGGCGCGACCGCCTCGCAGTGCTTCCCCTGACGGTACGGGGCGGCGACCGCCTCGTAGTAGGCGCTCAGCCGCTGCGGTACGAGCTCTCCCGCCCTCGACCCCGCGTGATCCTCACCGAGCTCCCGGTACACGGCGAGCGCGGAACGGTAATCGGCCCGGGCGGCATCGAAGGTCCTGCCCGAGGCGGCCTTCACCGTCCGGTCGCCCTCGCCCAGCCGGTCGAGCAGCATCTGCTCGACGGCCTCGTCCTGCGCGGATCCGTAGAACACCACGCCCCCCGCCGGTACCGCCAGCAGTACCAGTCCGACCCCGGCCGCCACCATCGGCCGCCACGATCCGCCGACAGCGGTACGCCGCGCGATCCACCCGCCGTGCAGGGTGGCCGGCACCACCACGAGCACATATGCGACGACCAGACCCCCGGCCACACCGTCGGGGTCGGCAGGCAGCGCGACCAGCAGCAGCGCACCGGTGGCCAGCCAGCACAGAACGGCCCCGCCCCAGCGACCCACCAGGGCATAGCCGATACCGAGACCCGAGAGATTGAGCAGCCCCACCGTCGTGGCGCGCAGCGCAGCACCAGGAGGCGGCGGTCCGACGGTCGGCGGACGGGATGGCGGAGGCGGTACCGAAGGAGAGTCCTCCGGCCCGAAAGACGGATCGCCCCAACTCATACCGGCCCCCCAACCGTTGGGCATGGCACCCCTGACCGCGCCCGGCCCTACCACCATCCTCGCGGCCACGAAGTGTGTCAATCGGGTTGGAACAGTCCACGAACGGCCCATCACACAGCTCCCCGGGCCGCCCCCATCAGTAGACTGAGAGGCGCCGCGACTGGCGCGCATCCCGGCAGGGATGCTCCGTGGAACCGACCACGAGGAAGCGGCACACTCCGGGCCTGCCCGGAGGCGTCACCGCCGGAGAGCCGTCCGCCTGGGCAATCCGGGTCCACGCCGCAGCCATGCGCCAGACCCGGGAGGATCCCGTGACGACACCTGAGAACCGCCGCCCCGCACTCACCGCCACCGACCCGGAGCTCGCCGCCCTCGTCACCGCGGAGGAGCAGCTCCAGGCCGACACCCTGCGCCTGATCCCCAGTGAGAACTACGTCTCCGCAGCCGTGCTGGAGGCCTCCGGCACGGTGCTCCAGAACAAGTACTCCGAGGGCTACCCCGGCAAGCGTTACTACGAGGGCCAGCAGATCATCGACCAGGTGGAGACGGTGGCCGTCGAACGGGCCACATCCCTCTTCGGCATGGACCACGCCAATGTGCAGCCGTACTCCGGCTCGCCCGCCAACCTCGCGGTGTACCTGGCTTTCCTGCAGCCCGGCGACACCGTGCTCGGCATGTCGCTGCCGATGGGCGGCCACCTCACACACGGCTGGGGCGTCTCCGCGACCGGCACCTGGTTCCGAGGTGTGCAGTACGGCGTCCGCCGCGACACGGGCCGCATCGACCTGGACGAGGTCCGCGACCTGGCCCGCGCCGAGCACCCGAAGGTGATCTTCTGCGGCGGTACGGCCGTGCCCCGGACGATCGACTTCGCCGGCTTTGCCGAGATCGCCGAGGAGACCGGCGCGGTCCTGGTCGCCGACATCGCCCACATCGCGGGCCTGATCGCGGGCGGCGCCCACCCCTCGCCCGCCCCGTACGCCGACGTGGTCTCCACCACCACCCACAAGACCCTGCGCGGTCCGCGCGGAGCGATGCTGCTGAGCCGGGCGGGGCACGCCCGCGCCATCGACCGCGCCGTCTTCCCCGGCCTCCAGGGCGGCCCGCACAACCAGACCACGGCGGCGATCGCGGTGGCCCTCAAGGAGGCGGCGACCCCCGGCTTCAGCGACTACGCCCACCAGGTCGTCGCCAACGCCCGCGTCCTGGGGGAGGAGCTGGCGTCCCGCGGTTTCGACCTGGTCTCCGGCGGCACGGACAACCACCTCCTGCTGATCGACCTCACCGGCAAGGACGTACCCGGCAAGATCGCGGCGAAGACCCTGGACCGGGCCGGCATCGTCGTCAACTACAACACCGTCCCGTACGACCCTCGCAAGCCGTTCGACCCGTCCGGCATCCGCATCGGCACCCCGGCCCTGACCTCCCGCGGGATCCCCGCCTCCGAGATGGGCACGGTCGCGGAGTGGATCGACCGCGTGGTCGAGGCGGCGCGCACGGGCGACGAGTCCGCCGTCGAGAAGGTACGCGGCGAGGTGAAGGCCCTGATGGACGCGTATCCGGCGCCGGGTCTGCCGGTGGCATGACCTGACCGCCTGATGTCCGCCGGATCCCGCACACCCCGGGATCCGGCGTCCGTCACCTGCTCGGCCGTACGGTCCTGCCGGCGGCTCCCGGGGCACGGTGAACGGCCGCCTGGACTTCCCCGTCGGCCGGTTGCCTCGTTGCCGCAGCAGCGTGCCCAGGGCGCGAACCGTGCTGCGCGCCAAGCTCGGCGAATGGAGAGCGAAGCAAGCGGCGGCTGAAGCAGCCGAGTTGGTGCTGTCGGAGCTGGTCACCAACGCTCTGCGGGTGCCCGTACCCAGCGACCGGATGGTCGGCGTACGCATCTCGTGCCGGGAACGGGGCGGTCTGCTGCGACTGGAGGTGAGCGACGCGGGGGAGGGGCGTCCCGAGGTGCGACAGCCCGGCGACTTCGACGTGACCGGTCGCGGACTCCTGCTCGTCGACGCGGTGGCAGACCGCTGGGGTGTGGACAACCGTCCGGCCGGAATCGGGAAAACGGTCTGGGCGGAACTGGTGGTCCCCGGCATCGTCCCTGCACCACCAGAGACCGAGGTCGCGGCGGTGACCGTCCGCCCTGGTCAATCCGTCCGCGTATGGGGCGCCTGGCGAACGGTCCGCAGCGTGCGCAGTGAGCGGTACGCGTCCGGCGGCCTCGCCGTCGTCATCGGCCTGGGCGAGGGCCCGGCCCTTCGGCTGCCCGCGGCGGAACCGGTGACCGTGCGAGGCGGGTGGAAGGCCGGAGGCGGGCGATTGGCCGGTGCCCCGGATGGCGTGCGGTCTATTGCCGTCCGGCGCCGACAGTGACCCGTGCGAGTCCCGGAGAGGACCGCTCGCCTCCACCCGGCCCGGTGTCCGCAGTCGGTTAGCCGCCTTGCCGAGGTCAGATCTTGATGACGGTGACGCGTGCCCCGCACAGCGCGGTGAGGTCCTCCGGGTCGGAAGTGAGCACCGTGACCGGGCCGGGGGCCGCGAGGGCGGTGGCGCTGAGCATGGCGTCGATGGCGTACTTGTGGCCGTGCAGGCCGGTGTCGGCAAGGAGGGCGGCGGCGTGCCGGGCGATCGGCTCGGTGACCGGCTCCACGATGAGGCGGGAGAGGGTCCACTCCAGGGCGGGGCGATTGATCCGGGGATGGACCACCTCGACCAGGGTGGCCGCAGACGTGATCACCCTCAGGTCGTCGGCGCGGGCCAGGGCGAGCCAGCCGGTGACCGTACGGTCGCGCAGCACGGCCTTGGACAGCCCCTCGCTGTCGAGGACCAAGGTGCCGCCGGGTACGGCGGGGGAGCGGGTCACGCCGCGTCCGCCCTGCCGCGGGTCTGCTCGAGGCGGGCCTGGTGGAGCTGGTCGCGCAGCGCCTGGATCTCCTCGTCGGTGACGGGGCCGTGCTCGGCCTCGGCGACCTGGATGAGTTCGTTGAGGTTGTCGCGTTCGATCTGCCGGGCGACGGCTGCGGCCACGTAGGCGGACAGGCCGGAGGGGCCGCTGCGGGCCTTGGCGGCCTCCGCGATGTCGCGCGGCATGGTGATCGAGTACTTGCCGGTAGGCTCGCTCATGCCCTTTATCCTACCTCCAATCATCCTTTATGGGTTATCCATCCGCCTGCTCGCTACGGGGCGACCCCGTTGAGCAGGATTGACTGAGGACGCGGACTGTCGGAACGCCGTGATCTCAGGGAGCGTGATCACTTGGACAGTCGACGCGCACGTCGGATACTGGCCATACCCGGCCAAGCATCGACGTGCAGGGGTTGCCCATGATCCGACGTGATGCGCTGGCCGAATACGTTCGCGGGTCGCTGTGGGTGCTTCCCACCCTGTCCGTGGTGGCCGCACTGGTCACCGGGTCGCTGCTGTCCCTCGTCAAGACCGGCTCGGGCTCGCCGCTGGCGTTTCAGGGGACCGCCGACGATGCCCGGACGCTGCTGATCGGGATCACCGGGACGATGGTGACGGTCATCGCCGTGCTGCTGGGTCTGGCCGTGGTCGCGCTGCAACTGTCATCCACCCAGTTCTCGCCGCGGCTGCTGCGCAACTTTCTCCGCGACCGGCCCAATCAGATCGTGCTCAGCGTCTTCGTGGCCACCTTCGCCTACAGCGCGGCCGGTCTCTACACGGTCGGTGTTTCGGGAGGGGGTCGCTCCGAGAACTTTCCCCGGTTTGCGGTGAGCGGCGCGCTCGTCCTGCTGTTCGTCAGCCTCGGCCTGCTGGTGTTCTTCGCCGACCATCTAGTGCACTCCATCCAGGTCGACGCGATCATGAGTGTGGTGGAGCGCAACACCGTCCGGGTGATCCGCGATGGGGTGTTCGCGGGTGGCGAGGATGTCGTCGACGTGCCGGAGTGGGCCGTGGCCATGGCCTCCCACCGCTCCGGGTACGTACAGGTGGTGCGCCCGCACCTGCTGCTGCGGACCGCGGCCGAGCACGGTGTCTGTCTGCGGCTGCGGCCCCGGGTGGGCGAACACGTCGTCGCGGGAACGACACTGGCGTGGATCTGGCGGGCTTCACCGCATGATCCCGCTCCGGCCCCTCAGGAGTTCTCGCAGGTGATGGACGCCGGCGTCCGTATCGGATTTGAGCGCACCCTGGAACAGGACGCTGCGCTCGGAATCCGGCAACTGGTCGACGTCGCCTGCAAGGCGCTGTCTCCGGCGGTCAACGATCCGTACACGGCGGTGCAGGCCATCGACCACCTGTCCGTGATCTTCTGTGTGCTCGCCCGGCGCCCCCTGGGCAACCACGTCGTCCGCGACGCCGGCGGGGCCGCCGTGATCATTCCCGGGCGGCGGTTTCCGGAATACCTCGCCGTGATGTGCGGGCTCATCCGACGCTACGGGGCCCGTGAACCGACCGTCGCCCATGCCCTGCTCCGCCTGCTGCACAACTGCGCCGCCGTGGTCGCCGACGATGCCGAGCGGTCGGCGGCGATCGAGGAACAGGCCCGCATCGTCATCGCCGACGCCGAGCGAGAGGTGGCGCAGCCGACCGACCTCGCCCTCGCCCACGCGGAGGCGGAAGCCGTGCGCCGGCAAGTGGCCAGGAATCGTTCGACCGTTCACACCCCCGACAACCGACCAGACGGGCCACCAACTCCCTGACCACGTCGGCAGGCAATCCCGGCAGTCCTGCAGCGCCACGGCTTGTCCCCTGCGCCGACCCCCGGCGCGACCTCCCGTGCCACGTCCTCGGCTCGTCTGGCAGGCGTGGTCCTACGCACCGGGGCAGGGTGGAGCCGCTGCGGGGACGGAATGTCAGCCGGCCGCGCTCAGCGGCGCCGGATCACCGGGGCGTTGCACCCTGTGATCTTCGGAGACCTTATGGACTTGCTGTTGCTCCTCGATGAAGCCGTGGCCGCCCTCAAAGCTCCTCTGGGAGAGGAGGACCGGGAACAGGGCTGGACCGATGATCTCCGGCGAGAGGTCCAGGAGGAGATCTCGGTCCATCGCTCAGTGCTGCGTCGCCATGGGTTGGGCGTGGTGCGGTATCTGCGCCCTCGCTTCGAGGAGTGGATGGAGTGGGAGGGCGTGCATTCTGGGCGACTCCGAAGCCTCGTGTCTGACGTGCAACGGCGCCTCGTGGACGCAGAGAGCGCAGCGCAAGACGCGCCTGCCGACCTGGGGTTTTAGCTCCTGTCGCCTGTCCACGAATAGTCCACGGACCCCGACATACGCCCGCTCCGAGCGGCATACGCCTGCACATACGCGAAGACCCCGACCTCAGCGTTTCCGCTGGTGACGGGGTCTTTGGGCACCTCATGAAGGGTGCCCCCGGCAGGATTCGAACCTGCGCACCCGGCTCCGGAGGCCGATGCTCTATCCCCTGAGCTACGGGGGCGTGTCGCCGTACTGCTTGGCGACGAATGAAACACTACCAGCTTCTGGCGGGTGTCCGTGAACAGGTATTTCCGCGCGGCCGCCCCCGCGCGTCACCCCCGCGCCCCGCCGCCGCCGTGCCCCGCGCCGCAGGCCCGGTCGCGCGTCCGTCCGCAGGGCCGCCGTGTCGGCCATGTGCCGTCCGCCCGCCACCCGTCCGGGGCCGGAAATGGGCAAAACACGGACGCAGCCCCTACGCCCGACCTACCCTCGGAGTGTGTCAGGGGCGTGTGGCCGCGTGCTTGTTGTCGACGACAACAAGGTCATCCGGCAGTTGATCAGGGTCAATCTCGAGCTTGAGGGCTTCGAGGTCGTGACCGCGGCCGATGGTGTCGAGTGTCTGGATCTGGTGCATCAGGTCTGTCCGGATGTGATCACCCTTGATGTCGTCATGCCCCGGCTCGACGGTCTGCAGACCGCCACCCGGCTCCGTTCCGACCCCCGGACCAGCCGGCTGCCTGTCGCGATCATCAGCGCCGGTACGCAGTACGAGGTGGACAACGGCGTCGCCGCCCGGGTCGATGCCTTCCTGGCGAAGCCCTTCGAGCCGAGCGAGCTGGTGCGGCTCGTACGACAGTTGGCGAACAGGGAGGCCCCGCCGTCGATCGACGGCAGACACCGTGCCGGGAGGGCGGAGAGCGCCGCGGGCTGACCGCATGGCGAAACCGGGTCGCGAAAGGCCCCCCTCCCTCCCATACGCTTGTCCCGTGACCCCCGCCGATCTCTCCAGGACCGTGCTGCACGCCGTGCGTCGCGCGGTCGACGAGGACGTCCTGCGCGCGCCGCTGCCCGCGCGCGTGCGGGTGGAGAGGACCAGGCCCGGCGGGACCGGGGACTACGCCTGTGCCGTCGCACTGCAGTTGGCCGGGCCTGCCGCGCGTCCGGCCAGGGAAGTGGCCGAGATCCTGCGGGACCGGGTCGCCGGTGCGCCCGGGATCGGGCGGGTCGACGTCACCGGGCCCGGGTTCCTGAGCTTCACCCTCGACGCGTCGGCCGATGTCCGGGCGCGCGAGGCACTCGTCCGTGAGGTGCTGGCGCGAGGGGCCCGGTACGGGTACGGGGACGCGCTCGCCGGAGACATCCTCCGGTTCAGCCACGCCCGCGAGGTCCGGGCGGCGGTCACCACCCACACGCTGCGCGCGATCGCGCGAACGCAGGGCGCGCTGGTGCGTAGCAGTTGTGACGGGACGCCCGACCCGGACTGGGCGCGGCTGGGCGTACACGTCGACGCACAGGGGAAGCCGCCGACTCCGCTCACCGCCATCCGGCCCGTTCCCGCCGGTGCCGGTGCGGGGGAGCTGCTGCGGCGGCTCGGTCCCGACGCCACCCGGTGGGGACTGCTGCGGCCGGCCGGGCACGATCGCGCCCCGCTCGGTGCGGAGCTGCTCGTCCAGGGCACCGGCAACCCGCTCTTCCTGGTCCGTTACGCCCGCTCCCGGGTCTGCGCCCTCACCCGCGGCGCGGCCCTTCTCGGATTCACCGCGACGTACGACGAGGACGTCGACGCCCCCGCACTGCTGCGTACGCTGGCCGACTACCCCCAGGCTCTCGTCACCGCCGCACGTCACCGCGCGCCCGACCGGCTCGCCCGGCAGCTCGAAGAGATCGCGCACGCCTTCTTCGACTTCCACGACGCCTGCCCGCCGCTGCCCAAGGGTGACGAGAAACCCTCGGCCGCCCACCGCTCCCGGCTGGCCGTTGCCGAAGTTGCCGGGACGGTGCTCGCAGGCGGCCTGTCCCTGCTCGGCATCAGCGCACCCGAAGTCCTCTGAGAGACCTGAGAGAGCAGAGCACCACCATGAGCCGATCCGCACACCCCGCCGGTCCCCGTCACGCCGACGTCCTGACCGAGGGCCACTACGCAGCCCCGCCCGCCGACCTCAACGCCCTCGACGAGAAGGTCTGGGCCCGCACCGTCTCCCGCAACGCCGACGGCGTCGTCGCCGTCGGCGGGATCGAAGTGACCCGGCTGGCCGAGGAATTCGGGACGCCCGCCTACTTCCTCGACGAGAGCGACTTCCGCGCCCGCTGCCGCGCCTGGGCCGACGCCTTCGGGCGGGACGCCGATGTCTTCTACGCCGGAAAGGCGTTCCTGTCGCGGGCCGTCGTGCGCTGGCTCCAGGAGGAGGGGCTCAACCTCGACGTCTGTTCCGGTGGTGAGCTGACCATCGCGCTCGACGCCGGGATGCCCGCCGAACGCATCGCCTTCCACGGCAACAACAAGACCGTCGCCGAGATCGAACGCGCCATCGAGGCCGGAGTCGGGCGGATCGTGCTCGACTCGTTCCAGGAGATCGTCCGGGTCTCGCACGTCGCGCAGCGGCTCGGCAAGCGGCAGCGCGTACAGATCCGGGTGACCGTCGGCGTCGAGGCGCACACCCACGAGTTCATCGCCACCGCGCACGAGGACCAGAAGTTCGGCATCGCGCTGGCCGGGGGAGAGGCCGCCGAGGCGGTCCGCCGGGCGCTCAGCCTCGACGGGCTCGAACTCGTCGGCATCCACTCGCACATCGGCTCGCAGATCTTCGACATGGCCGGCTTCGAGGTCTCCGCCCGACGTGTGGTCCAGCTCCTCGCCGAGGTGCGCGACGAGCACGGCATCGAGCTGCCGGAGATCGACCTCGGCGGTGGTCTCGGCATCGCGTACACCTCCGACGACGACCCGCGCGAGCCGCACGAGATCGCCAAGGCACTCGGCGACATCGTGACCCGCGAGTGCGAGGCGGCCGGGCTCGCCACCCCGCGGATCTCCGTCGAGCCGGGGCGCGCCATCGTCGGACCCACCGCGTTCACGCTGTACGAGGTCGGCACCGTCAAGCACCTCGAAGGGCTCCGTACCTACGTCAGCGTCGACGGCGGCATGTCGGACAACATCCGCACCGCGCTGTACGACGCCGAGTACTCCGTCGCGCTCGTCTCCCGCCGCTCCGACGCCGAGCCCCTGCTCGTCCGCGTCGTCGGCAAGCACTGCGAGAGCGGCGACATCGTGGTCAAGGACGCGTTCCTGCCGTCGGACCTCGCGCCCGGCGACCTGATCGCGGTGCCCGCCACAGGCGCCTACTGCCGCGCCATGGCGAGCAACTACAACCACGCGCTGCGCCCGCCCGTCGTCGCCGTGCGTGACGGAGAGGCGCGCGTGATCGTCCGGCGGGAGACGGAGGAAGATCTCCTGCGTCTCGATGTCGGTTGATGAAATATATGTCTCAGGATCCGGACGGGTGGCAGAAACGTCCGTCCGGTGAGTGAGACTGGTCCACACATGAGCATGTATGAGAAACGAGGTCGGATGATGCGTACGCGTCCGCTGAAGGTGGCGCTGCTGGGCTGTGGAGTGGTCGGCTCAGAGGTGGCGCGCATCATGACGACGCACGCCGACGACCTCGCCGCGCGCATCGGCGCGCCCGTGGAGCTCGCCGGCGTCGCCGTCCGCCGCCCTTCCAAGGTGCGCGAGGGCATCGACCCCGCACTCATCACCACCGATGCGACCGCCCTGGTCAAACGGGGCGACATCGACGTCGTCATCGAGGTCATCGGCGGCGTCGAGCCCGCCCGCACGCTCATCACCACCGCCTTCGAGCACGGCGCGAGCGTCGTCTCCGCCAACAAGGCGCTGCTCGCCGAGGACGGCGCCGCACTGCACGCCGCCGCCGAGCAGCACGGCCGGGACCTCTACTACGAGGCAGCCGTCGCCGGCGCCATTCCGCTCGTACGGCCGCTGCGCGAGTCCCTCGCCGGCGACAAGGTCAACCGGGTGCTCGGCATCGTCAACGGCACGACCAACTTCATCCTCGACAGGATGGACACCAGCGGCGCCGGCTACTCCGAGGCGCTCGACGAGGCCACCGCCCTCGGGTACGCCGAGGCCGACCCGACCGCCGACGTCGAGGGCTTCGACGCCGCCGCCAAGGCCGCGATCCTCGCCGGGATCGCCTTCCACACCCGGGTGAGGATCGGTGAGGTGCACCGCGAGGGCATCACCGAGGTCACCGCCGCCGACATCGCGTCGGCCCGCCGCATGGGCTGCACCGTCAAGCTCCTCGCCATCTGCGAGAGGGCCGCCGACGGGCAGTCCGTCACCGCGCGCGTGCACCCCGCGATGATCCCGCTCAGCCACCCGCTGGCCTCCGTCCGCGAGGCGTACAACGCGGTCTTCGTCGAGGCTGAGGCCGCCGGGCAGCTGATGTTCTACGGCCCCGGCGCCGGTGGCTCGCCGACCGCCTCCGCGGTCCTCGGCGACCTGGTCGCGGTCTGCCGCAACAAGCTCGGCGAGGCCACCGGCCCCGGAGAATCCGCGTACACGCGTCTGCCGGTCAGCCCCATGGGCGAGGTCGTCACGCGGTACCACATCAGCCTCGACGTGGCCGACAAGCCTGGCGTACTCGCCCAGGTCGCGACGGTCTTCGCCGAACAGGGCGTATCCATCGATACGGTCCGCCAGCAAGGCCGACAGGACGTCGGCGGCGAGGCATCCCTCGTCGTCGTCACCCACCGCGCGCCCGACGCCGCCCTCTCGGCGACCGTCGAAGCGCTGCGCAAGCTCGACACCGTGCGCGGTGTCGCCAGCATCATGCGTGTTGAAGGGGAGTAAGGACCCATGACCACCAAGGGCACCCACCAGTGGCGCGGCATCATCGAGGAGTACCGGGACCGCCTTCCGGTCACGAGCACGACGCCGGTCGTCACGCTTCGTGAGGGTGGTACGCCGCTCGTTCCCGCTCAGGTCCTTTCCGAGCGTACGGGCTGCGAGGTGCACCTGAAGGTGGAGGGCGCCAACCCCACCGGGTCCTTCAAGGACCGCGGGATGACGATGGCGATCACCCGGGCCAAGGAAGAGGGGGCGCGGGCCGTCATCTGCGCCTCCACCGGCAACACCTCCGCCTCCGCCGCCGCGTACGCGGTGCGGGCCGGCATGGTCTGCGCCGTCCTCGTGCCGCAGGGCAAGATCGCGCTCGGCAAGATGGGCCAGGCGCTCATCCACGGCGCCAAGATCCTGCAGGTCGACGGCAACTTCGACGACTGCCTGACGCTGGCCCGCTCGCTCTCGGACAACTACCCGGTGGCTCTGGTCAATTCGGTCAATCCCGTCCGGATCGAGGGCCAGAAGACCGCGGCGTTCGAGATTGTCGACGCGCTCGGCGACGCCCCGGACATCCACGTCCTGCCGGTCGGCAACGCGGGCAACATCACCGCGTACTGGAGGGGTTACACGGAGTACGCGGCGGACGCGATGTCCACGCACAAGCCGCGCATGTGGGGCTTCCAGGCGTCCGGCTCCGCGCCCATCGTCCGCGGCGAGGTCGTCAAGGACCCGTCGACCATCGCCACCGCGATCCGGATCGGCAACCCGGCCTCCTGGCAGTACGCGTTGGCCGCGCGGGACGAGTCGGGCGGCTTCATCGACGAGGTCACGGACCGTCAGATCCTGGCCGCCTACCGGCTGTTGGCCTCCCAGGAGGGCGTCTTTGTGGAGCCCGCCTCGGCCGCGTCGGTCGCCGGTCTGCTCAAGGCCGCCGAAGAGGGCAAGGTCGACCCGGGCCAGAAGATCGTCTGCACGGTCACCGGCAACGGCCTGAAGGATCCCGACTGGGCCGTCGCCGGTGCCCCGCAGCCGGTCACCGTGCCGGTCGACGCGGCCACCGCCGCGGAGAAGCTGGGCCTCGCGTAACCGGAACAGCAGCAGCTCAATCGCCCCTTTCCGGAGCGGAGAGCGCATGGGAGGCGCGCGACACGCATCGTGCGCCTCCTGTGCGCCCTATGTCGCGACAGAACCTTCCTTCGATAAGCTGTACCCAACCTGCCACGCCGCACCTGCCGCGGTGCTGCCGTCGTGGCCATCGGGTTCTCCACAGGCTTACGAAAGATCCACCGCCACAATCCCCGCCGCAACACATCCCCGCTGCCTCACAAGGAGAGTCGTCGAAGCGATGGCCGGTCCCGCCTTCCGAGCCGCCGCCGTCCGGGTGCGCGTCCCCGCCACCAGCGCCAACCTGGGCCCGGGTTTTGACACCCTCGGCCTGTCGCTGGGGCTCTACGACGACGTCGTCGTCCGCGTCGCCGACTCCGGGCTGCACATCGACATCGCCGGCGAGGGTGCCGACACCCTGCCCCGCGACGAGAGTCACCTCCTCGTGCGCTCCCTGCGCACCGCCTTCGACCTGCTCGGCGGACAGCCCCGCGGCCTGGAGATCGTCTGCGCCAACCGCATCCCGCACGGGCGCGGCCTCGGCTCCTCCTCCGCCGCCATCTGTGCCGGCATCGTCGCGGCCCGCGCCGTGACCATCGGCGGCGACGCCCGGCTCGACGACGCGGCGCTGCTGGAGCTCGCCACCGAGATCGAGGGCCACCCCGACAACGTCGCCGCATGCCTGCTCGGCGGCTTCACGCTGGCCTGGATGGACGGCGGATCCGCCCGGGCGATCAGGATGGATCCCTCTGATTCCATCGTTCCGGTGGTTTTCGTCCCCGGCAAGCCGGTGCTCACCGAGACCGCCCGCGGACTGCTGCCGCGCACCGTCCCGCACGTCGACGCCGCGTTCAACGCAGGCCGCGCGGCGCTCCTCGTCGAGGCCATGACCCGGCGCCCGGAGCTGCTGCTCGCCGCGACCGAGGACCGACTGCACCAGGAGTACCGCGCCCCGGCGATGCCGGAGAGCGTGGAACTAGTCAACCGTCTGCGCGCCGACGGCGTCCCTGCAGTCATCTCCGGTGCCGGGCCGACCGTGCTCGCGCTGGCCGAGGACGGTGCGGCCGACAAGGTCGCACGGCTGGCGGGCGAGGGATGGGCGGCCAACCGGCTCACTCTCGACGCATCGGGCGCGAGTGTGCTGCCGCTCGCCTCGTAGCGAGAAGTGATTGCCGGTGAGTGAGAGGGGGAATGTTTGTTGGAGCCGGTAGTGTTAACCTCAAGTCTGCAACCGACGTCTAAGTGGCGCGTTGCTTCGTGTCCCTTTCCGGGGCCACCATTTCTTCCGAGAGCCTCCCCAACTGCCTGAGCAGCCTGCCTGAGCAGTTTCGAGCACGCTCCGGAACCGGCACGACACCCCTCGCTTGTCCAGGAGTGGGCCGAGCAGGGGGATGCTCGCGCCGGACCCTTGCACATTCATCTCTCCGCCGTACCCGGCGGACCACCGCCCCGGCACGGTCCGCAAGATCAATAGACCGCAGTCGGACAGCACAACCGGTCGCCGAGCCAGAAGGCCGACGTCCGCTCCAGGGAAGGACCCTTCGTGAGCGACACCACCGATCTGATGGGCGTCACTGCCGACAAGACCGTCGACAGCGCCGCGCCCGCCGAAGGTGCTGCCACTGGCACCACCGCACGGCGCCGCCGCTCCGGCACCGGCCTCGATGGCATGGTCCTGGCCGAGCTGCAGCAGGTCGCGTCCGGCCTCGGCATCAAGGGCACTGCGCGGATGCGCAAGGGCCAGCTGATCGAGGTCATCAAGGAGGCGCAGGCCGGCAGTGCTGCGCCCAAGGCCGCTGCCGCGCCCGCCGAGACCAAGCCCAAGCGGCGCACCACCTCCAAGTCGCGCACCGGGGAAGAGGCCGCCGCCGCGCCCGCCGAGAAGGCCACGGCTCAGCAGCAGATCGACATCCCCGGCCAGCCGGCCAGTGACGACCAGCCCGTGGGCGAGCGTCGTCGGCGCCGTGCGACCGCACAGGCGGGCAGCCCGGAAACCAAGACGGAGCCCACGGTCGAGGCCAAGGTGGAGACGCCGGCCGAGCCGAAGAGCGAGGACCGCTCCGAGGCGAAGGCCGAAGCCGCCGTGGACACCGCCGAGGGCCGCCGGGGCGACCGCGGTCAGCGCGGTGAGCGTGGCGACCGCGGTGAGCGCGGCGACCGCCGTGACCGTCAGCGCGACCGCCGTGGCAAGGGCGACGAGCAGGGCGGTGGCCAGGGTCAGCAGGGCGGCCAGCGCCAGCAGCGCCAGGGCCAGCAGGGTGGCGGCGGCCCGCAGGACGACGGTTACGACGACGAGGCAGGTGGCCGTCGCGGCCGCCGTGGCCGCTACCGCGACCGTCGTGGCCGCCGTGGCCGCGACGACTTCGCGAGCGACGCGCCGCCGGTCACCGAGGACGACGTCCTGATCCCCGTCGCGGGCATCCTGGACATCCTCGACAACTACGCGTTCATCCGGACCTCCGGCTACCTGCCGGGCCCGAACGACGTGTACGTGTCGCTCGCGCAGGTCCGCAAGAACGGCCTGCGCAAGGGTGACCACGTCACCGGTGCGGTGCGCCAGCCCAAGGACGGCGAGCGCCGCGAGAAGTTCAACGCGCTCGTCCGCCTCGACTCCGTCAACGGAATGGCGCCCGAGTCCGGCCGCGGCCGCCCGGAGTTCCAGAAGCTGACCCCGCTCTACCCGCAGGACCGGCTCCGTCTGGAGACCGACTCCAACGTCCTGACGACGCGGATCATCGACCTGGTCGCTCCGATCGGCAAGGGCCAGCGAGGCCTGATCGTGGCCCCGCCGAAGACCGGCAAGACCATGATCCTGCAGGCGATCGCCAACGCGATCACCGTCAACAGCCCCGAGTGCCACCTGATGGTCGTCCTGGTCGACGAGCGTCCGGAAGAGGTCACCGACATGCAGCGGTCGGTGAAGGGCGAGGTCATCTCCTCGACCTTCGACCGTCCCGCCGAGGACCACACCACCGTCGCCGAGCTGGCCATCGAGCGTGCCAAGCGGCTCGTCGAGCTGGGTCACGACGTGGTCGTCCTGCTGGACTCGATCACCCGCCTCGGCCGTGCGTACAACCTCGCGGCCCCGGCGTCCGGCCGCATCCTGTCCGGTGGTGTCGACTCGACCGCGCTGTACCCGCCGAAGCGCTTCTTCGGTGCCGCGCGCAACATCGAGGACGGCGGCTCGCTGACCATCCTGGCGACCGCGCTCGTCGAGACCGGCTCACGCATGGACGAGGTGATCTTCGAGGAGTTCAAGGGCACCGGCAACATGGAGCTCAAGCTCGACCGGAAGCTCTCGGACAAGCGCATCTTCCCGGCGGTGGACGTCGACGCGTCCAGCACCCGTAAGGAAGAAATCCTGCTCGGCAGCGACGAGTTGGCGATTGTCTGGAAGCTGCGCCGGGTGCTCCACGCGCTCGACCAGCAGCAGGCGATCGAGCTGCTCCTGGACCGGATGAAGAAGACCCAGTCCAACGCGGAGTTCCTGCTCCAGATCCAGAAGACGACGCCCGCCCCGGGCAACGGCAACGACTGACCTCGTACCGTCCCGGCAGTCCTGCACCGCCGGTCGTCAAAAGGGCCGACCCCGTCACCTCGGTGACGGGGTCGGCCCTTTTCTCCGGTGTTTCGTTCGAACCGCCCGATCCGAGACCTTCGCCACACGGTGACCGCTTCGCCCCTGGGCTCGAATTGGCTGTAGCAGGCAAGAAACCGCAGGTGGGCGCGGAATCACCTGCGGTTCACCGGCGCTGCGTGCGGGTGCCGTGCCCACACGGGCATCACAGGTCGCTGTGCAACCCTTCTCCGAGTCACGGCGTCGTACGAAGTGGCGACAGAGCGACACAACCAGTGCCCGAACACCACAGCAAGGGGTAGCCGGGAGCAAGCGAGGATCGAGGGAGACGGATGACCGGGCAGAGCGGGAGCAGCTCCCGGATACGCGCCACCGGCAAGCGCCGGAAGAAGCCGTCCCGCCGCCGCAGGGCCGCGGTCATAGCCGCCTGGACCGCGGCCGGTGTGGTCGTCGTCGGCGGTGCGGGGCTGGGATACGCGTACGTGAAGCTCAACGACAATCTCAAGGCCGTCGACATCAACGCCGCGCTCGGCAAGAACCGCCCCGTCAACGTCGACAACGGCTCGGAGGACATTCTCGTCCTCGGCTCCGACTCCCGCTCCGGCGCGAACTCCGCGTACGGCGTGGACGAAGGCACCGCCCGCTCGGACACCGCGATGGTCGTGCATGTCAACAAGGGCCACAAGACGGCCAGCGTTGTCTCCATCCCGCGCGACACCCTCGTCACCCGCCCCGACTGCACGAGCGACACCACCGGTGAGACGGTCGCGGGCCAGCAGCGCGCGATGTTCAACACGGCGTACGAGGTCGGCGGACCGGCCTGCGCGGTCAAAACCGTCGAGTCGATGTCCGGCATCCGCATGGACCACTACGTCGAGGTCGACTTCACCGGCTTCAAGAAGCTCATCGACCAGCTCGGCGGAGTCAAGATCACCACCACGCAGGCGATCGACGACTCCAAGAGCCATCTGCATCTGCAGCCCGGCACCCACACCCTCGACGGGGAGCAGTCGCTCGGCCTGGTCCGCACCCGCAAGAGCGTCGGCGACGGCAGTGACCTCGGCCGCATCCAGCTCCAGCAGGCGTTCATCAAGGCGCTGATGGAACAGGTGAAGAGCGTCGGGGTGTTCTCGAACCCGAAGACCCTGTTCGACCTCGCGGACACGGCGACTCAGGCCGTCACCACCGACTCCGACCTGGGTTCGGTCCAGAAGCTCACCGGCTTCGCCACCGGTCTCAAGGGGCTCGGCCCGAAGAACGTCACCATGGTGACGATGCCCGTGCAGTACGACCCGGCCAACCCGAACCGCGTCATTCCGCTGGAGGAGTCCGCGCAGCAGGTGTGGACCGCCCTCAAGCACGACAAGCCGATTCCGGCCTCCGCCACCGAGAAGTCGGCGGGCGACAAGGGCGTGGCCGGCAAGGTCGTCCAGTAGACCTCCGGCAGATCAGTGACAGGACACGCGCGATGTGTTCCCGAACGGTCGGGAATAGTTGCGGCCCGCCCCCGGTTTTGGGAGATACGGCTGGTCCTGGCAGACTGGTACGTCGGCCCCGGTTCACGGATGCGCAAATCCGCGCATGCGACCCGGCGCCCTCCCGAACCTAGGAGACACCCTTGAAGCGCGACATCCACCCCGAGTACGTCGAAACGCAGGTCAGCTGCACCTGTGGCGCGTCGTTCACCACCCGGAGCACCATCGACGGCGGCAACATCCGCGCCGACGTCTGCTCCGAGTGCCACCCGTTCTACACGGGCAAGCAGAAGATCCTCGACACCGGTGGCCGTGTGGCCCGCTTCGAGGCCCGCTTCGGCAAGGCTGCAGGCTCCGCCAACAAGTAGCGAGCTCTTGCGCCGGTCCTTGGCGCCCTCTTCCCGGGGGCGCCGAGGCCGGCGTTTTTTTCCGGCCGGGTGTACGGGGTCTCCCGGACCTCGCCCGGACAGCACAACGCCGTTCAGCAGGCATATCGAGTAAAGAAAACCAGGAGCCCCCGATGTTCGAGGCGGTCGAGGAACTGATCGGCGAACAGGCCGATCTCGAGAAGAAGCTCGCGGATCCCGCGGTCCACGCCGACCAGGCCAACGCGCGCAAGCTCAACAAGCGCTACGCCGAGCTGACCCCGATCGTCGGTGCGTACCGTTCCTGGAAGCAGGCCGGTGACGACATCGAAACCGCCCGCGAGCTCGCCGCGGACGACCCCGAGTTCGCCGCCGAGGTCAAGGACCTGGAGAAGCAGCGCGAGGAGCTCACCGAGAAGCTCCGCCTCCTCCTGGTCCCACGCGACCCCAGTGACGACAAGGACGTGCTCCTGGAGATCAAGGCGGGCGCGGGCGGCGACGAGTCGGCCCTCTTCGCCGGCGATCTGCTGCGCATGTATCTGCGGTACGCCGAGCGCATCGGCTGGAAGACCGAGATCATCGACTCCACCGAGTCCGAGCTCGGCGGCTACAAGGACGTCCAGGTCGCGGTGAAGACCAAGGGCGGCAACGGCGCCACCGAGCCCGGCCAGGGCGTGTGGGCCCGGCTGAAGTACGAGGGCGGGGTGCACCGCGTGCAGCGCGTGCCGTCCACCGAGTCGCAGGGCCGTATCCACACCTCCGCCGCCGGTGTGCTCGTCACGCCCGAGGCGGAGGAGGTCGACGTCGAGATCCACGCCAACGATCTCCGTATCGACGTCTACCGGTCCTCGGGCCCCGGCGGCCAGTCCGTCAACACCACGGACTCCGCCGTCCGCATCACGCATCTGCCGACCGGTGTGGTCGCCTCCTGCCAGAACGAGAAGAGCCAGCTCCAGAACAAGGAGCAGGCGATGCGTATCCTGCGTTCGCGACTGCTTGCCGCGGCCCAGGAAGCGGCCGAGCAGGAAGCCTCGGACGTCCGGCGCAGTCAGGTGCGTACCGTCGACCGTTCCGAGAAGATCCGCACGTACAACTTCCCGGAAAACCGGATCTCGGACCACCGCGTCGGCTTCAAGGCGTACAACTTGGACCAGGTGCTCGACGGGGAGCTGGACGCCGTGATCCAGGCCTGTGTCGACGCCGACTCCGCCGCCAAGCTCGCCGCCGCATAAGAACGCCCGCCCCGCCCGTAAACCCGTACGGAGAACCGCGATGAACCTGCTGCTCGCCGAGGTGGCTCAGGCCACCCAGCGGCTGGCCGACGCCGGTGTACCCTCGCCGCGATTCGACGCGGAGGAACTCGCCGCGTTCGTGCACGGCGTCAAGCGGGGCGAGCTGCACCTGGTGCCGGACGAGGACTTCGACGCCCGGTACTGGGAGACCATCGCCCGCCGCGAGGCCCGCGAACCGCTCCAGCACATCACCGGCCGCGCCTTCTTCCGCTACCTGGAGCTCCAGGTCGGCCCCGGTGTCTTCGTGCCCCGCCCGGAAACCGAGTCGGTCGTCGGCTGGGCGATAGACGCCGTCCGGGCGATGGACGTCGTCGAGCCGCTGATCGTCGACCTGTGCACGGGATCGGGCGCCATCGCCCTCGCTATGGCCCAGGAGGTGCCGCGCTCGCGCGTGCACGCCGTGGAGCTCTCCGAGGACGCCCTCAGATGGACGCGGAAGAACGCCGAGGGGTCTCGGGTCACCGTGCACCGCGGAGATGCTCTGACGGCCCTTCCCGAGCTCGACGGCCAGGTCGACCTGGTCATCTCCAACCCGCCGTACATCCCGCTCACCGAGTGGGAGTACGTGGCACCCGAGGCCCGTGACCACGATCCGGAGATGGCGCTCTTCTCCGGCGAGGACGGCCTCGACACCATCCGCGGCCTTGAACGCACCGCGCACCGCCTGCTGCGCCCCGGTGGCCTCGTCGTCATCGAGCACGCCGACACCCAGGGCGGCCAGGTGCCGTGGATCTTCACCGAGGAGCGGGGCTGGGCCGACGCGGCCGACCACCCCGATCTGAACCGACGGCCCCGGTTCGCGACGGCCCGCAAGGCCATGCCGTGACCGGCGCCCCGCACCCGCACGACCCGTACCCGCCATACCCGTACATGCTTGAGGAGGCCGGCTGATGGCTCGGCGATACGACTGCAACGACGCGACCGACCGTACGACGGGTCTGCGTGAAGCCGCGTCCGCCGTCCGCCGCGGAGAACTGGTCGTGCTGCCCACCGACACCGTGTACGGGATCGGTGCCGACGCCTTCAGTTCCGAGGGTGTCGCCGACCTGCTCGACGCCAAGGGCCGCGGCCGCAACATGCCGACCCCTGTCCTGATCGGCTCCCCGAACACTCTGCACGGCCTCGTCACGGACTTCTCCGAGCAGGCCTGGGAGCTCGTCGACGCCTTCTGGCCGGGAGCCCTCACGCTCGTCGCCAAGCACCAGCCCTCGCTCCAGTGGGACCTCGGCGACACCCGCGGCACCGTCGCCATCCGGATGCCGCTGCACCCGGTCGCCATAGAACTGCTCACCGAGGTCGGCCCGATGGCCGTCTCCAGCGCCAACCTCACCGGACACCCGGCTCCCGAGGACTGCGACGCCGCCCAGGAGATGCTCGGCGACTCCGTCTCCGTCTACCTCGACGGCGGCCCGACCCCCGGCATCGTGCCGTCCTCGATCGTCGACGTCACCGGCAAGGTCCCGGTCCTGTTGCGGGCCGGAGCTCTCTCCGTCGAAGAACTCCGCAAGGTGGTACCGGACCTCGAGGTGGCCAATTGACCGCCCCTGAGGGGCGTGGCATAGCGGGGCGGACCGACACCTTCCGCATCCTCCACGTCAGCACCGGCAACGTCTGCCGCTCGCCGATCACCGAGCGGCTGACCCGCCATGCCCTGGTGGACCGGCTCGGCGACCCGCTGAGCGGCGGGCTGATCGTGGAGAGCGCGGGCACCTGGGGGCACGAAGGCGCCCCGATGGAAACCAACGCCGAGATCGTCCTCGCCGACTTCGGCGCCGATGCCACCGGCTTCGTCGGCCGCGAGCTCCTCGACGAGCACGTGATCCGCGCCGACCTCGTCCTGACCGCCACCCGGGACCACCGCGCCCAGGTGATCTCGATGGGTCACTCGGCCGGCCTGAGGACGTTCACGCTCAAGGAATTCACCCGGCTGGTCCGGGCCATAGACCCCGCGACGCTGCCCGACCCGCGCGACGAGGGTGTCGTCGAACGCGCCCGTGCGCTGGTCCGTGCGGCCGCCGCGCTGCGTGGCTGGCTGCTGGCCCCCACTGCCGAGGCGGACGAGGTCTACGACCCGTACGGTGCCCCGATCACGTTCTTCCGTTCCATCGGCGACGAGATCAACCAGGCGCTCGACCCGGTGGTCACCGCACTGACGGGCGTACCGGCCCCGCACTGACGCGCCCGGGCAGCGGGCGGGCGCACGCGTACCGGCCTACATTGGATCCGACGCCAACGCATCCCCCTCCCCAGGCCCGGAGCCGTCAGATGTCGGTCACCAGTCCCGCCCCACCCTCCTCCGCCCCCGTCACAGCCCTGCCGCAGGATTTCGGCGCTCTGCTCCGAGGAGATCCGGAAATCGCCGACGTGCTGCTGGGGGAGCTGCACCGGCAGTCGAGCACGCTGCAGCTGATCGCCGCCGAGAACTTCACCTCGCCCGCGGTACTCGCCGCCCTCGGCTCGCCGCTCGCCAACAAGTACGCCGAGGGATACCCCGGCGCCCGCCATCACGGCGGCTGCGAGCTGGCCGACGCCGCCGAACTCATCGCCGTCCAGCGGGCCACTGCGCTCTTCGGCGCCGAGCACGCGAACGTTCAGTCGCACTCCGGCTCCTCGGCCGTCCTGGCGGCGTACGCGGCCCTGCTGCGCCCCGGCGACACGGTGCTCGCGATGGGACTCCCGTACGGCGGACACCTCACCCATGGCTCGCCCGCCAACTTCTCCGGCCGATGGTTCGAGTTCGTCGGGTACGGGGTCGACTCGGAGAGCGGCTTGATCGACTACGAGCAGGTGCGCACCCTGGCCCGGGCACACCGGCCCAAGGCGATCGTCAGCGGCTCGATCTCGTACCCCCGCCATCCCGACTACAAGCTGTTCCGCGAGATCGCCGACGAGGTCGGCGCGTATCTGATCGCGGACGCCGCGCACCCGATGGGGCTGATCGCCGGGGGAGCGGCGCCCAGTCCCGTCCCGTACGCCGACGTGGTGTGCGCCACCACGCACAAGGTGCTGCGGGGGCCGCGCGGCGGCATGATCCTGTGCGGATCGGAGCTGGCCGAGCGGATCGACCGGGCGGTCTTCCCGTTCACCCAGGGCGGCGCGCAGATGCACACGGTCGCGGCGAAGGCGGTCGCGTTCGGCGAGGCGGCGACACCGGCGTTCGCCGCGTACGCCCATCAGGTGGTGGCACACGCCCGGGTTCTGGCGGCCGGTCTGGTGGCCGAGGGGTTCGAGGTGACCACCGGCGGCACGGACACCCACCTGATCGTCGCGGATCCGGCGCCACTGGGCGTCGACGGCCGCACCGCCCGCGAACGGCTCGCGGCGGCGGGCATGGTGCTGGACACCTGCGCGCTGCCTTACGGGGACGCCCGGGGCATCAGACTCGGCACTGCCGCGGTCACCACCCAGGGCATGAACGTCACCGACATGGCACGGCTCGCGGTGCTCTTCGCGGCTGCGGTACGCGAGGAAGGCGACGTCCGCGCCGAGGTGAGGGAACTGGCCGGGAAATATCCCCCCTATCCGGGGTAGACGTGGTGCATGCAACCATCACCGGTACCTCCGTGTCCTCAACCATGAGGCCGACGTAGTTAAGGTGTGGGCTGAGATGGCCGGCGATATCTGTGGGGCAGCCCGTGCGTGATTACCTGCTGACGCTCTGTGTCACGGCCGCGGTGACCTATCTGCTCACCGGCCCGGTGCGGAAGTTCGCCATCGCGGTCGGGGCGATGCCCGCGATCCGTGCGCGTGACGTCCACCGAGAACCGACACCGAGGCTCGGTGGCATCGCCATGTTCGGCGGGCTGTGCGCCGGACTGATCGTCGCGGCCCATCTGTACAACCTCGACAGTGTGTTCCAGCTGTCCAGCGAACCGCGGGCGCTGCTGTCCGGTGCCGCGCTGATCTGGCTGATCGGCGTCCTCGACGACAAGTTCGAGATTGATGCGCTGATCAAGCTCGGCGGGCAGATGATCGCTGCCGCGGTCATGGTCATCCAGGGGCTGACGATCCTGTGGCTGCCGATCCCCGGCGTCGGCACGGTCGCGCTCACCCAGTGGCAGGGCACGCTGCTCACCGTCGCGCTGGTCGTCATCACGATCAACGCGGTCAACTTCGTCGACGGCCTGGACGGCCTGGCGGCCGGCATGGTGTGCATCGCCTCTGCCGCGTTCTTCCTCTACACGTACCGGCTCTGGTACGGGCACATGATCGAGGCGGCCGCCCCCGCGACGCTCTTCACAGCGATCCTGATGGGCATGTGCCTCGGCTTCCTGCCGCACAACATGCATCCTGCCCGGATCTTCATGGGTGACTCCGGCTCGATGCTGATCGGTCTCGTGCTGGCCGCCGGTGCGATTTCTGTCACGGGGCAGGTTGACCCGGACGCGATGAAGCTCTTCGCGGGCAGCGAGCGAGAGGCCACGCACGCGATGCTGCCGGTCTTCATTCCCCTGCTGCTGCCGCTGACGATCATCGCGATCCCGGCCGCGGACCTGGTGCTGGCGATCGTCCGGCGCACCTGGAAGGGCCAGTCGCCGTTCGCCGCGGACCGCGGTCATCTGCACCACCGGCTGCTGGAGATCGGCCATTCGCACAGCAGGGCCGTGCTGATCATGTACTTCTGGTCGGCCCTGATCGCCTTCGGTGCGGTCGGCTACTCCGTGCACTCGACGTCGCTGTGGATCGCGCTGGTGATCGTGGGGCTGAGCGCGGTGGGTCTGGTCCTGCTGCTGATGCCCCGCTTCACACCGCGCGCCCCGCGCTGGGCGGAGCGCTTCGTGCCGCCCCGCTACCGCCGCTGGGACCAGCGGGGCAAGAGTTCCGGAGCCGCGCCCTCGGTCGCATACGAGGCGCAACAGGAGCCCCGGGAACCGCAGATGGGGCAGGGTGAGCACGAGCCGCCGGAGCCGGCACGCGTCGTCATCGGTGTCTCCGGCGTCAACGGAGCGACCGCGATCGGACCCCGTTCGCGTTCTACGGAAAGTCGTAAGGCTGATTCCGCCCGCTGACGATTCGGGCATCGGAGGGCAATACAGGACAGGGTGTCGAGTTGTCTTGCTCACACGCGCGGAGCAACTCTCATGTGTGACAGCAAGCACACTTTCTTAGTAAAGACCTCATCAAATAGTTTGTGATACCGTTCACTAAGCCCGGTGACACGGCCGAAGGACCCCGGTGAGACCGTCCATCGGCCCGAGGTATCGACTCGGACCGGGCCTACGATCGTCCATGACGACACACTGCCCACCCCCTGCAAGCGGAGCTGCCGCCATGCCGTCCAACGACGCCCGGAGTCTCCTCCAAGTCGCCGTACCCACCGCTGTCGCCGGTGCTGTTGCCGCCGCGATCAGCGCTGGCGTGGCCGGCGGCAAGGGAGCCCTGGGCGCGATCGTCGGGACGATCGTGGTGATTCTCTTCATGGGGATCGGACTCGTGGTCCTGCAACGGACGGCCAAGTCCTTCCCGCAGCTGTTCCAGGCGATGGGGCTGATGCTCTACACGGCGCAGCTCCTGTTGCTGTTCATCTTCGTCGCGGCCTTCAAGAACACCACGATGTTCAACCCGAAGGCCTTTGCGATCACGTTGGTCGCGACCACGCTCGTGTGGATCGCCGCACAGACGCGCGCACACATGAAGGCCAAGATCCTGTACGTCGAACCTGAGGCCGACAAGGGTGAAAAGCCCAAAAACACGGGTTCGAAGTCGTGAAGGGTAGGGGCGGGATAAGTGCGGGTTCACGACCCTGCTATCGTCCGGTTCCAACTGCGGCACTGCGGGCGCGGGCATGTGAGCTGACGCCTGCTCGATCGCGAGGCTCAATGCCTGACTGCCGCCCACACATCCGTTACACCAGTCCAGTGCCGAACCGCGGCTGCGCGCCGCGCCGACACAACGAGGTTGCCGTACCTATGCGCCACGCTGAAGGAGCCCGCGGTGAGTGCTGACCCGACACAGGTGCTCGCCTTCGAGACCGATTGCCACATCTTCTCCGGTTGTGGTTTCCCGGCTCCCGGCCTGCACTCGTTCCTGTTCAAGCCCCTCTGGGGCGACGCGGACAGCAACTTGTACTTCAACAAGACGATGCTGCTGGCGCTGCTCGGCTCGATCATCATCGTCGGCTTCTTCTGGGCTGCTTTCGCCAGGCCGAAGATCGTCCCGGGCAAGCTGCAGATGGTGGCCGAGTCCGGCTACGACTTCATCCGCCGCGGCGTCGTCTACGAGACGATCGGCAAGCGCGAGGGCGAGAAGTACGTCCCGCTGGTCGTCACCCTGTTCTTCTTCGTCTGGATGATGAACCTCTGGTCCATCATCCCGGTCGCCCAGTTCCCCGTGACGGCGATCATCTCCTACCCGGCCGTGCTTGCCGGGATCGTGTACATCCTGTGGGTCTCCCTGACCTTCAAGAAGCACGGTTTCGTCGGAGCCTTCAAGAACTTCACGGGCTACGACAAGAGCCTCGGCGGCGTCCTGCCGCTCTCGATGACCATCGAGCTCTTCTCGAACCTGCTCGTCAGGCCGTTCACGCACGCCGTCCGGCTCTTTGCCAACATGTTCGCGGGCCACACCCTGCTGCTGCTCTTCACGATCGCCAGCTGGTACCTGCTCAACGGCATCGGCATCGCCTACGCGGGTGTCTCGTTCGTGATGGTCATCGTGATGACCGCCTTCGAGCTCTTCATCCAGGCTGTCCAGGCCTATGTGTTCGTCCTGCTGACCTGCAGCTACATCCAGGGCGCTCTCGCCAAGGGCCACTGAGCACCCCACCTCCTGAAGCACCCGGTGGCCAACCCCCACCGGACCAAGAAAGAGAAGGAAGAACCGGCATGTCTGCTCTCCAGACCCTCGCCGCCACCAGCGTCGAAATCAAGGGCAACCTCGGCTCCATCGGTTACGGCCTCGCCGCGATCGGCCCCGGCGTCGGCGTCGGCATCATCTTCGGTAACGGCACCCAGGCGCTCGCCCGTCAGCCCGAGGCGGCCGGCCTGATCCGCGCCAACCAGATTCTCGGCTTCGCCTTCTGTGAGGCGCTCGCCCTGATCGGTCTGGTCATGCCGTTCGTCTACCCGACCTCCTGACCGGTCGCGAACAGACCATTCGACGGAAGGCACTGACGTGAACCCTCTGGTTCAGCTCGCGGCGGAGAAGCCGGAAAACCCGCTTGTCCCGCCGGTCCCTGAGCTCGTCATTGGCTTCATCGCCTTTGCCATCGTCTTCGGCTTCCTCGCCAAGAAGCTCCTCCCGAACATCAACAAGGTTCTGGAAGAGCGCCGCGAGGCCATCGAAGGCGGTATCGAAAAGGCCGATGCGGCCCAGACCGAGGCCCAGAGCGTGCTTGAGCAGTACAAGGCTCAGCTCGCCGAGGCCCGCCACGAAGCCGCGCGCCTGCGCCAGGAGGCGCAGGAGCAGGGTGCCGTGATCCTGCAGGAGATGCGGGCGGAAGGCCAGCGGCAGCGCGAGGAGATCATCGCTGCCGGTCACGCCCAGATCGAGGCCGACCGCAAGGCCGCGGCCTCCGCGCTGCGTCAGGACGTGGGCAAGCTCGCCACCGACCTGGCCGGCAAGCTCGTCGGCGAGTCCCTCGAGGACCACGCCCGGCAGAGCGGCACCGTCGACCGTTTCCTCGATGAGCTCGAGGCGAAGGCCGAGGCTGTCCGATGAACGGCGCGAGCCGCGAGGCACTGGCTGCCGCACGTGAGCGTCTCGACGCGCTGACCGACCACACGTCGGTCGACGCGGCGAAGCTCGCCGAGGAGCTGGCCGCCGTAACGGCGCTGCTCCAGCGCGAGGTATCGCTGCGGCGGGTCCTGACCGACCCGTCGCAGGCCGGCGAGGCCAAGGCCGAGCTGGCCGGACGACTGCTGCGCGGTCAGGTGGGCGGCGAGACCGTCGACCTGATCTCCGGCATGGTCCGCTCCCGCTGGTCGCAGTCGCGTGACCTGGTCGACTCGGTCGAGGAACTGGCGAACATCGCAGACCTCACCGGCGCCCAGCGCAGCGGAGACCTCGACGACGTCGAGGACGAGCTGTTCCGGTTCGGCCGGATCGTGGCTGCCGACAAGGAGCTGCGCGCCGCGCTCACCAACCGGTCCGCGTCCGTCGCCGCCAAGAGCGAGCTGCTGCGCAGCCTGCTCGGCGGCAAGGCGCGGCCCGCCACCGAGCGCGTCGTCGTGCGGCTTGTCACCCAGCCGCGTGGACGTAGCCTGGAAGCGGGACTCGAGTCCCTCTCCAAGCTTGCCGCGGAGCGCCGGGACCGCATGGTCGCCGTGGTCACGTCGGCAGTGCCGCTGAGCGATCAGCAGAAGCAGCGCCTCGGCGCCGCACTGGCGACGATCTACGGTCGGCCGATGCACCTGAACCTCGACGTGGACCCGACGGTCCTTGGCGGGATCTCGGTGCGGGTCGGTGACGAGGTCATCAACGGCACCATCGCGGAGCGCCTCGACGAGGCGACCCGTCGCATGGCCGGCTGACGAGCGCAGCGCAGCAACACAACAAGCAAGACCAGCGGCCCGGTTGGGCCGTGCAGAAATTGCAGAAGATTCCTGGGGGTCGGCCCCCAGACCCCCTTAAGAAACTTCGGGCCCAACAAGGAGAGCAGGGAACCCAGATGGCGGAGCTCACGATCCGGCCGGAGGAGATCCGGGACGCGCTGGAGAACTTTGTCCAGTCGTACAAGCCGGACGCGGCCTCGCGCGAGGAGGTCGGTACGGTCAGCGTTGCCGGCGACGGCATCGCAAAGGTCGAGGGTCTTCCCTCGGCCATGGCGAACGAGCTGCTGAAGTTCGAGGACGGCACCCTCGGTCTCGCCCTCAACCTCGAGGAGCGCGAGATCGGTGCGATCGTCCTCGGCGAGTTCAGCGGAATCGAGGAGGGCCAGCCGGTGCAGCGCACCGGTGAGGTGCTCTCCGTCGGTGTCGGCGAGGGTTACCTCGGTCGCGTCGTCGACCCGCTCGGCAACCCGATCGACGGTCTCGGCGAGATCGCGACCGACAGCCGCCGCGCCCTCGAGCTGCAGGCCCCTGGCGTCATGGTCCGTAAGTCGGTGCACGAGCCGATGCAGACCGGCTACAAGGCCGTCGACGCCATGGTGCCGATCGGCCGCGGCCAGCGTCAGCTGATCATTGGCGACCGTCAGACCGGTAAGACCGCTCTGGCCGTCGACACGATCATCAACCAGCGCGACAACTGGCGCTCGGGCGACGTGAACAAGCAGGTGCGCTGCATCTACGTCGCCATCGGTCAGAAGGGCTCCACCATCGCCTCCGTGCGCGGTGCCCTGGAAGAGGCCGGCGCGCTCGAGTACACGACCATCGTCGCCGCCCCGGCGTCCGACCCGGCCGGCTTCAAGTACCTTGCGCCGTACACCGGTTCGGCCATCGGTCAGCACTGGATGTACCAGGGCAAGCACGTCCTGATCATCTTCGACGACCTCTCGAAGCAGGCCGACGCCTACCGCGCCGTGTCGCTCCTGCTGCGCCGTCCGCCGGGCCGTGAGGCCTACCCGGGCGACGTCTTCTACCTCCACTCGCGTCTGCTGGAGCGCTGCGCGAAGCTCTCCGACGAGATGGGCGCCGGTTCGATGACGGGCCTCCCGATCGTCGAGACCAAGGCGAACGACGTGTCGGCGTTCATCCCGACCAACGTCATCTCCATCACCGACGGCCAGTGCTTCCTGGAGTCCGACCTGTTCAACGCCGGCCAGCGTCCGGCCCTGAACGTCGGTATCTCGGTCTCCCGCGTCGGTGGCTCCGCCCAGCACAGGGCGATGCGCCAGGTCTCCGGCCGACTCCGTGTCGACCTCGCCCAGTACCGCGAGCTGGAGGCGTTCGCCGCCTTCGGTTCCGACCTGGACGCGGCTTCGAAGGCGTCGCTGGAGCGCGGTAAGCGCATGGTCGAGCTGCTGAAGCAGCCGCAGTACTCGCCGTACCCGGTCGAGGAGCAGGTCGTCTCCATCTGGGCCGGCACCAACGGCAAGATGGATGACGTCCCGGTCGAGGACATCCGCCGCTTCGAGAGCGAGCTGCTGGAGTACCTGCGCCGCGAGCGCAAGGACCTCCTGACCAGCATCGCCGAGGGCGCCAAGATGTCCGACGACACGCTGCAGGCGATTGCCGACGCGGTCGCCGCCTTCAAGCAGCAGTTCGAGACCTCGGACGGCAAGCTTCTGGGCGAGGGCTGATCGATGGGCGCTCAGCTTCGCGTTTACAAGCGCCGCATCCGCTCCGTCACCGCCACCAAGAAGATCACCAAGGCGATGGAGATGATCGCTGCTTCGCGCATCGTCAAGGCCCAGCGCCAGGTGGCGGCGTCGACGCCGTACGCGACCGAGCTCACCCGTGCGGTGACCGCGGTGGCGACCGGCTCCACCACCAAGCACCCGCTGACCACCGAGGCCGATGCTCCGGCGCGGTCCGCGGTCCTGCTCATCACGAGCGACCGCGGTCTGGCCGGCGGTTACTCCTCCAACGCCATCAAGGCGGCGGAGCGGCTGACCGAGCGTCTGCGCGGTGAGGGTAAGGAGGTCGTCACGTATGTGATCGGCCGCAAGGGTGTCGCCTACTACGGATTCCGCGAGCGCAAGATCGAGGAGTCGTGGACGGGCTTCACCGACAGCCCCACGTACGCGGATGCCAAGCGGGCCGCGGCCCCGCTGATCGAGTCGATCAGCAAGGAGACCGCCGAGGGCGGCGTGGACGAGCTCCACATCGTCTTCACGGAGTTCGTGTCGATGATGACGCAGAACCCGGTGGACGACCGGATGCTGCCGCTCAGCCTCGACGCTGCGAAGGACGAGGACAGCAAGGGCGAGCTCCTGCCGCTGTTCGACTTCGAGCCGTCGGCGGAGGACGTCCTCGACGCCCTGCTTCCGCGGTACGTCGAGAGCCGGATCTACAACGCGCTGCTGCAGTCGGCTGCCTCCGAGCACGCTGCCCGCCGCCGCGCGATGAAGTCGGCCACCGACAACGCCGGTGAGCTCATCAAGAGCCTCTCCCGGCTTGCCAACGCGGCCCGCCAGGCCGAAATCACCCAGGAAATCAGCGAGATCGTCGGTGGTGCCAGTGCGCTGGCCGACGCGACCGCGGGGAGTGACAAGTAATGACGACCACAGTTGAGACGGCCGTCGCCACGGGCCGCGTCGCCCGGGTCATCGGCCCGGTCGTCGACGTGGAGTTCCCCGTCGACGCGATGCCGGAGATCTACAACGCGCTGACCGTCCAGGTGGCCGACCCGGCCGAGGACGGCAAGCTCAAGAAGCTGACGCTCGAGGTCGCCCAGCACCTCGGCGACGGCATGGTCCGCGCGATCTCGATGCAGCCCACCGACGGTCTGGTCCGCCAGGCCCCGGTGACCGACACGGGCACCGGCATCACGGTCCCGGTCGGCGAGATCACCAAGGGCAAGGTGTTCAACACCCTGGGTGAGATCCTGAACAAGCCCGAGGCCGAGACCGAGGTCACCGAGCGCTGGCCGATCCACCGCAAGGCGCCCAACTTCGACCAGCTCGAGTCCAAGACCGAGATGTTCGAGACCGGCGTCAAGGTCATCGACCTTCTCACCCCGTACGTCAAGGGTGGAAAGATCGGTCTGTTCGGTGGTGCCGGTGTCGGCAAGACCGTTCTGATCCAGGAAATGATCTACCGCGTCGCCAACAACCACGACGGTGTGTCGGTGTTCGCGGGCGTCGGTGAGCGTACCCGTGAGGGCAACGACCTCATCGAGGAGATGCAGGACTCGGGCGTCATCGACAAGACCGCCCTTGTCTTCGGCCAGATGGACGAGCCCCCGGGCACCCGTCTGCGTGTCGCGCTGGCCGGTCTGACCATGGCGGAGTACTTCCGCGATGTGCAGAAGCAGGACGTGCTCTTCTTCATCGACAACATCTTCCGGTACACCCAGGCCGGCTCCGAGGTCTCCACGCTGCTCGGCCGTATGCCGTCCGCAGTGGGTTACCAGCCGAACCTGGCCGACGAGATGGGTCTGCTGCAGGAGCGCATCACGTCGACCCGTGGTCACTCGATCACCTCGATGCAGGCGATCTACGTCCCCGCGGACGACCTGACCGACCCGGCCCCGGCCACCACCTTCGCCCACCTCGACGCGACGACGGTTCTCTCCCGTCCGATCTCCGAGAAGGGCATCTACCCGGCCGTGGACCCGCTGGACTCCACGTCCCGGATCCTGGACCCGCGCTACATCGCGCAGGACCACTACGCGGCGGCCATGCGTGTCAAGGGGATCCTCCAGAAGTACAAGGACCTCCAGGACATCATCGCGATCCTCGGTATCGACGAGCTGGGCGAGGAGGACAAGCTCGTTGTCCACCGTGCCCGTCGTGTCGAGCGCTTCCTGTCGCAGAACACCCACGTCGCCAAGCAGTTCACCGGCGTGGACGGTTCGGACGTTCCGCTCGACGAGTCGATCGCCGCGTTCAACGCGATCTGCGACGGTGAGTACGACCACTTCCCCGAGCAGGCGTTCTTCATGTGCGGTGGCCTGGAAGACCTCAAGGCCAACGCCAAGGAGCTCGGCGTCTCCTGAGCCCATGGCTCACCGAGGGGGGCGGGTGCGTCCCGTCCCCCTCACCACGCCCCGTAGAATTGACCCAACACCCGGCATGAACGGCCGGGTGGTGACCCGAGGAGCCACCCTTGGCTGCTGAGCTGCACGTCGAGCTGGTCGCCGCGGACCGCAGTGTCTGGTCCGGCGAGGCCACCCTGGTCGTCGCGCGCACCACGTCCGGCGACATCGGCGTCATGCCCGGTCACCAGCCGCTTCTGGGTGTGCTGGAATCGGGCCCGGTGACGATCCGTACGAGTGACGGCGGGACCGTAGTCGCGGCTGTGCACGGCGGTTTCATCTCGTTCGCTGACGACAAGCTTTCGCTGCTGGCGGAGATCGCCGAGCTGGCGGACGAGATCGATGTCGAGCGCGCCGAGCGTGCGCTGGAGCGTGCGAAGTCGGACGCGGACGGCGCCGCCGAGCGTCGCGCCGACGTGCGAATCCGCGCGGTGGCGGTGCGCTAGGCACCCCGCCGAATGTCTTTACCCTCAGCCGCGGCCCGAGCTGGAACTCTCCAGACCGTGCCGCGGCTGAGGCGATGCAGGTGCAGTTGCAGGTGCAGTCCGGGTGGTATCCGTTACTCGACGATGCGAGGAGGTCGGTGGAGATGGTCCTCGCTTTGTGGGTGTGCGGCCTGGTCGTCGTACTGGTTGCGGTGGGTCTCTTCGTCTTCGGTCTGCGCCGGCGGCTGATCCAGCACTCCGGTGGCACCTTCGACTGCAGCGTGCGGTGGAACGTGTCGGCCGAGCCCGATCTCTCGGGCAAGGGCTGGGTGTACGGCGTTGCGCGCTACAGCGGTGACCGTATCGACTGGTTCCGTGTCTTCTCGTACGCTCCCCGGCCCCGCCGGGTCCTTGAGCGTTCCGCGATCGAGGTGATCGACCGACGGCTGCCCGAGGGTGAGGAGGAGCTCGCGCTGCTCTCCGACGCCGTCGTGCTCGGTTGTCTCCACCGGGAGACGCGCCTGGAACTGGCGATGAGCGAGGACGCCCTGACCGGTTTCCTCGCCTGGCTGGAGGCGGCTCCGCCCGGCCAGCGAGTCAATGTCGCTTGAGAGGGGCCTCGCTCGAAGGGGCCCGGACCGTGTCCGGGGCAGGGTGAACGTCGCCTGAGGCTCTTACTAACAGGCGCGACACGGACAGCAGCACAGCGAAAGACCGGGGAGACAGGGGGCGGACCTGTCTCCCCGGCTGCTTTCCGGGGTCGTGCGCTGATCCCGAAGGGGATCGTGGGGGTTACGGCCGGGTGCACGATAGCGAGCGGGCTCCCTATCGCGCACCCGGCCGTTACTTCAGACCGCTGTTGATCGCGCTCACGAGCTCACCGTTGCTGGTGTCACCGCTGAACTCCCAGAAGAACGCGCCTCCCAGGCCCTGGCCCTTCGCCCAGGTCATCTTGGACGCGATGGTGGCCGGGGTGTCGTAGCTCCACCAATTGGTGCCGCAGTGCGCGTAGGCGGTGCCGGCGATCGTGCCGGTGGCCGGGCAGCTGGTCTTGAGGACCTTGTAGTCCTCAATGCCCGTCTCGTACGTACCGGGGGCCGCACCGGTGGCGGTGCCGCCGGGCGCGTCCTGGGTGACGCCGGTCCAGCCGCGGCCGTAGAAGCCGATGCCCAGCAGCAGCTTCGAGGCGGGGACGCCCTTGGCCTTCAGCTTGGCGATCGCGTCGGACGCGTTGAAGCCGGCCTGCGGGATGCCGTTGTACGAGGTGAGCGGGGAGTGCGGGGCCGTCGGGCCCTTGTCCGCCCACGCGCCGAAGAAGTCGTACGTCATCACGTTGTACCAGTTCAGGGACTGGGCAGCGCCGGCGTAGTCGGCTGCGTCGATCTTGCCGCCGTCCGAGCCGTCGGCGGTGATGGCGGCCGTCACCAGGTTGTTGCTGCCGAACTTCGAGCGCAGTGCGGTGGTGATGTTCTTCAGTGCGGCCGGGCCGCTGGTGTCACAGGTCAGACCGCAGGCGTTGGGGTACTCCCAGTCGATGTCGATGCCGTCGAAGACATCGGCCCAGCGGGGGTCCTCCACCAGGTCGTAGCAGGACTGGGCGAACGCGGCCGGGTTCTTCGCCGCCTCGCCGAAGCCGCCGGACCAGGTCCAGCCGCCGAAGGACCACAGGACCTTGATGTTCGGGTACTTCGCCTTGAGCTTGCGCAGCTGGTTGAAGCTGCCGCGCAGCGGCTGGTCCCAGGTGTCGGCGACGCCGTCGACGGACTTGTCGGCGGTGTACGCCATGTCGTAGTCGGCGTAGGCGTCACCGATCGCGCACTTGCCGCCGGTCACGTTGCCGAAGGCGTAGTTGATGTGAGTGATCTTCGCGGCGGAGCCGGAGGTGTCCAGGTTCTTGACGTGGTAGTTCCGGCCGTAGACACCCCAGTCGGTGAAGTAACCGAGGTTGACCTTGCCGCCGGTGCCCGGGTCGGGGTTGCCGCCGCCACCGGTGGTGCGGACCTTGACCGCGCCGCTGACCGGACCGGTCTGGCCGGCCGTGTCACGGGCCTGGACGGTGTAGGAGTAGTCGGTGCCCGCGGTGAGACCGGTGTCGGTGTACGTCGTCCCGGTGACCGTGGCGACCACGGCACCGTCGCGCAGCACGTCGTAGTTCTTGATGCCGTTGTCGTCGGTGGCCGCGGTCCAGCTCAGCTTGGCCGAGGTGTCGGTGATGGAGCCCGCCGTGGGGGTGCCGGGAGCGGAGGGTGCGTTGTCGCCGGGGACGCTGCCGCCGTCACAGCAGGCACCGTTCAGCTTGCAGCCGGTGGGGGCGCCCGGACCGGCGCCGTTGAAGCCGAAGCTGACGCTGGCGCCGGGGGCGACCGAACCGTTCCAGCCGGCGTTCTTGGCGGTCCAGTGGTTTCCGGAGTTGGTGACGGTGGCGTCCCAGGCGGACGTAACCGACGTGCCGGAGGGGAAGTCCCACTCGATGGTCCAGGAACTGAGCGCGGTGGTGCCGGTGTTCTTCACCGTCCACTGGCCCTCGAAGCCGGTGCCCCAGTCCGACTTCTTGAGGTACGTGGCAGTCGCGGAGGTGGCGGCCTGGGCCGGGGCGGCCAGTCCGACCATCGCTGCGAGGGGGAGCAGGAGCGCGATGAGGCCTGCCATCGCTCTCGTACGGGTGGTGGTGGCCGGGCCGAATCTGAATCCGGTTCGGCGTAGGGGGGTTTCGGTGCTCAACGGTGCTCCTCGGGTGAGGTCCGGACAAACGGGGGTGGTCCGTGGACTGCAAACCCTGCGCCGCCCTGAGCCCGCCTTGTCATGGCGTGCTCACCGCAGTGTGGTGGTGAGATTAGGAAGGTCTGGACCAATCGTCAAGAGGTCTGGACCATAGATCGATTCTCGGCCTCAGATCCCCAACTCCTGTGCCAGCACCGCTGCCTGGACCCGGCTGCGCAGATCCAGCTTCCCCAGCAAGCGGCTGACGTGCGTCTTCACCGTCGCCTCCGCCATCGAGAGCCGCACCGCGATCTCGGCGTTCGACAGCCCCTGGCCCAGGCATCCCAGTACCTCGCGCTCGCGTCGCGTCAGTGCGTCGAGGACCGCAGGATCGGGTGCGCCGGCCGCTTGCGCCGGGGCGGTCCCGGCGAACTCCGCGATCAGCCGGCGCGTCACGGCCGGGGCGATCATGCCCTCGCCGCGCGCCACCGTACGTACCGCTTCGAGCAGTTCACGCGCCTCGGTGTTCTTCAGCAGGAAACCCGCAGCGCCCGCCCGCAGGGCCCCGAAGACGTACTCGTCCAGATCGAACGTTGTCAGTACCAGCACATCGGCCAGCCCCTCCGCCACCACCTGTCGCGTTGCCGACACCCCGTCCAGCCGGGGCATCGACACATCCATCAGCACCAGATCCGGGCGCAGTTCACGGGCCAGCCGCACCGCCGCCTCACCGTCCGGTGCCTCCCCGACCACCTCGACATCGGGCGCGCTGCGCAGAATCAGGACCAGTCCTGCCCGCACGGCCGACTGGTCCTCCGCCACCAGTACCCGGATCGTCATCCCTTCACCGTCCTTTCCTCGACGGGCAGTTCGGCCCGTACTCGCCATATCCTCGGCCCGTCCCCGGGGGTGACGGGTCCCGCCGCGATCTCGCCGCCCAGCAGCGCGACCCGCTCCTGCATCCCGACGAGGCCTGCCCCCGACCCCGGTGCGCGCGGCCCCGGGCGGTCCCCGAACACGCTCGTGACCTCGACCGTCAGCAGCTGTCCGGCCCGTCCGAGCCGCACCGCCACCGGGCCCGGCGCGGCATGCTTGAGCGCGTTCGTCAGCGACTCCTGGACGATCCGGTACGCGGCCAGCTCGACCGGTGCCGGCAGCGCCTCCTGCTCGCTGCGGGTGTCCTCAAGGGCGCAGGTCAGCCCGCTCGACGCGGCGACCGTACGGGTCTGCTCGATCAGTGTGTCCAGGGCGGCCAGGGTTGGCGCGATGCTCGGTTCCGCCCCCTTGCTCCCGGTACGGAGCAGCCCGATCATCCGTCGCATCTCGGCCAGCCCTTCGACGCTGTTCTGCCGGATGACGCCGAGCGCGTCCCGCGTTGTCGAGGGCTCGTCGATGGAGAGCGCCGCGGTGGAGTGGATGGCGATCGCGGAGAGATGGTTGGCGACCATGTCGTGCAGTTCACGGGCCATCCGGGCGCGTTCGGCGGTCACCGCCTGCGCCCGGTCCATCTCGGCCAGCAGCGCCGTCTGTTCGGCGCGCAGTCGGGCGGTCTCCGCGGCGTCCCGGTGGTTCCGCACGCTGACTCCGGTGATCGCGGGCCCGAACGAGACCAGGCCGGAGACGATGCCGATGAGCAGCGCCTCGGGGCTGCGGAACCAAGCCAGGAACCCGATCGTGACCGCGACCGTGATGAGGAACGTGGTCACCGGGATACGGCGGGCGGCGGCCGGGGACCCGTACACCACCGCGGCGTACACAAGGTCCGTGAACATCAGCACGGTCGCCAGGTTCCCCGGCGTGAACTGATCGGCCATCAGCGTGAGCGTGCCGATGACCAGCGCCGTCTGGGGCGCCGACCTGCGCAGCAGCTCCAGCGACGACATCACCGCGAGCGGCGGCAGGGTGGCCCACAGGGAGTCGAGGAGCCGGCCGGTCTGCATGGCCAGACCGACGGCAGTCAGCGAGACACCGCTGAACAGCCCGATGACCGCAATGAGTACGTCGTGGCGGTGCGGGCGGGCAGGCAGGAGCATGCCCCCATCCAACACGGCCGTCGCGCGGCGGGCTTCCGTACCCGGGGCGATACGCGACTACATCGAAGGATGCAGTCGCGGCTCGTCACTGGCGACGAGGAAGCGCGCAGGTGGAGCGAGCAGGATGAAGGGGAACGGGAGGAGAAGTGCCGTGATCGTCACGCTGATCGTGTTCTGCGAGGTCGCTTTCTGGGTGTTGCTGGCCGCGGGACTCGCGATGCGGTACCTGGCGAAGAAGCCGAGGCTCGGGGCCGCACTGCTGCTGTGCGAGCCGCTGCTGGAGCTCGCGCTGCTGGTGGTGACGGCCATCGACCTGAAGAACGGCGCCGAGCCGGACTGGAAGCACGGGCTGGCCGCGGTGTACATCGGTTTCACCGTCGGACTCGGCCACTCGACCATCGCGTGGGTCGACGCCCGCGTCGCCCACCGGTTCGCAGGCGGCCCGCCGCCGGTGAAACCGCCGAAGTACGGAATGCCGAGGGCGGTCCACGAGTGGCGGGTCGCAGGTCGGTGGGTGCTTGCGGCGGTGACCGCGCTGGCGCTGCTCGAAGGGGCGATCCGGTACGTGGGCGGGGACGGGGACGTGGGGTCGCTGCGGTCCTGGCAGCAGACGATGCTCTTCGTGATCGGGATCAACCTGATCATCGCCGTGAGCTACACGGTGTTCCCGAAGCGGGCGAAGGCGGAGCGCTAAGGCGTGTTTCGAAAGGGGCGTCGTCCGCCCGTAGGGCGGGCCTGGCGGCGTCTGGTGCGTGCGATCGCAAGGCGGAGGGTCGCCCCGATACCGGTCGTATCGGGGCGAGCCC
>NZ_JBITER010000023.1:0-128538 GCF_044455345.1 Streptomyces sp. NPDC051286
CGTCCGCCCGCGCTCGCGATCCAGTCGATGAGCTGGTGGGAGAACCCGGCCCCGTCCACCCTGAAGAGGATTTTCTGCCGTCGCCACCAGGGAAGTTGGGCCACCGCCCGGGTCAGGACGTCGATGTTCACGGCCGCGTCGTTGGCCGTCACGTTGCCTGGATGCAGCACGGCGGCGAGCTCTTCGCCGGTGTTGTCACAGGTGGCGACGAACACGTGATGGCCCAGGAAACCCTTGTAGGTGCCGTGGGCTCCTTCCTTCTCCGACGGCGCGGCGATCAGCGTTCCGTCACTGTCGATCACGGTCCAGCCCGTCAGCGGCACCCCTTCAACCTCGACCTCGGGGAAGCCTTCGGGGCGGTCACGGAGCAGACCCTGTACATGACGGCGTACTGCCGTGCGGGCCCGCTCGATCCGGCGCAGGCCCAGCTCGCCGACCTCCACGAGCGCCCGCCACGCGGTGGGAAAAGAGGCGACCGGGCCGAAGACCGGCCTCTGGTGCTCCAGTAGCCGGATGTCGCGGATACAAGTGGCCCCCAGTGTGATGGCCACCGCCAGATCGACCATCACCTGGCCCCGGTCGTGCACTGGCACGAAGCCCGGCCGGGCCAGGGCCGCCGACAGCGCACCGGTCAGACCCACCCGCTCCGCGAGCAGCCTCAGATGCACCCCGCCCACATGCCCGACCTGCCCCTTCCCATCCCCCGACATGGTCAGACCGCGTGTCCACTCGCTACTCTGCACGTGAAAGGTGCCCCCACCCGCTCATGATCCAAGCCTTAGACAAGCCGGATCATCGCAGGTCAAGGGGCACCTTTTCCATGCTATGACAGAACGTCACCGTCCTTGGAATTCGCGGTGAAACACCGAGGCTGGCCGCGCGAGCCGTCAGCTCCCGCACACCCAACGCGTCTGCCGCCGACCTCACATGCCGGGTGGTGAGCTTCCCCTCCCGACGCAGAGCCAGCAACCGACCAACCGCCCGGCCCCCGCAACGCCCGAACCGACACAGCCGGCAACGCCGCGTCCGAGCCGCCGCCCGCCCGTTCCAAGGCCGGCGGATATGTGTTCCTGATCCACCCGTCGATCACACCAACCCCCGCCCGCCGATGGATCAGAACTCACGAAACTGAGACAGCGTCATCCCTGCCGCGATAAACACCCAGGACAGCGAACCCCACACCGATCTCTCACGTCCATGACAGTGACCCCACGCCCCGAAACAGCCCCCGACCAGCATCAACACACCAGGACCCGCTGACTCTCACTACCACTGTCCCGAAACCGAGAGATCGCAATCAAGATCCGAGGCGTGCAGAGGTACCTGTGGCGGGCCGTGGACCAGGACGGCAATGTCCTGGACATCCTGGTGCAGAACCGGCGGGACACGGCCGCCGCGAAACGGTTCTTCCGCAAGCTCATGAAGGGCGCGGTGGCCCGGGTGGTGGTCATCGACAAGCTCGCCTCCTACGGGACCGCGCATCGCGAGGTGATGCCCTCGGTGGAACATCGCGCACAAGGGGTTGAACAACCGGGCGGAGAATCCCACCAGCCGACAAGGCAGCGCGAACGTGCGATGAAGGGCTTCCGCTCCGTCGGTGGGGCGCAGCGCTTCCTGGCCTCGTTCAGTCGAATCTCCCCGCACTTCCGCCCCGGACGCCACCTGATGTTCGCCCCCGAGCACCGCACCGCCATGAAGGACCGATTCACCATCTGGAACGAGATCACTGCCACCACCGGACACCTCGTCCCGATGGCCTGAACCACCGGGCAGAGCGGCCCGGAACGGCCCCGGCATGCCAAGAGCCGGAAGCCTCTCGCTCAACCTGACAATGCGGGGCCCCGGGGCGGGCACCCCGGGGCCCAGTGGTCAGACGCCGAGGCGGCGGGTGAGGGGACGGCGCAGGAGCAGGAGGACCGTGCCCGTCGCAAGGGCCGCGGCGGCGAGGCCGAGGAAGAAGCCGGAGCCGGGGACCTGGTCGCCGGAGGCCTTCAGGGCGTTGGCCCCGATGCCGCCGCCAAGCGCGCCCGAGAGCCAGAACAAGCCCACCATCTGGCTGACGAAGGTCGCCGGGGCGATGGCCGTGGAGGCGCTCATGCCGACCGGGCCGAAGGAGACCTCGCCGGCGGCGAGCAGCAGGAAGGCGAGCAGCAGCCAGAGCGGCGACACCTGGCCGCCGTCCGCGGCCAGGGTGGCGGCGGAGGCCATCACCAGGTAGGCGGAGGCCGTGGCGCCCATGCCGAGGGCGAACTTGGCGGCGGTGGACAGGCGGTCGCCCGCGCGGGTCCACAGCCAGGCGAACACCGGGGCGAGGGCGAGCACGAAGAACGGGATCGCCGACTGGAACCAGCTGGCGGGCAAGGTGCGGCCGAAGACCTCGCGGTCGGTGGCGTGCTTGGCGAACAGCGAGAAGGCGGAGCCCGCCTGCAGGAACAGCGCCCAGAAGACCGCCGAGACCAGGAACAGCCAGATGTACGTACGGACCCGGACCCGCTCCACGGCCGTCAGGACCGGGTTGCGCAGCAGCCGCCAGAAGCAGATTGCCGGGGACGCCACGGCCAGCAGGCCGACCAGGATCATGACATGGGGCAGCCGGAAGGCGCCGAGGGCGATGTCGGTGCTGTACGCGAGGACGACCAGGGCGACGGCGGCGAGCGCCACGCGCAGCACTCGGGTGCGTTCGGCGGGCGTCGCGGCGCGCTCCGGCGTACGGCCGACCTCCCCGAAGTGCCGGATGCCGCGGGCGTACTGGAGCAGTCCGGCGCCCATGCCGAGGGCGGCGACGCCGAAGCCGAGGTGCCAGTTCACGCCCTCGCCGAGCAGGCCCACGACGATCGGCGAGATCAGGGCGCTGACCTGGACGCTCATGTAGAAGAGGGCGAAGCCGGCGTCGCGCCCGGCGCGGTCCTCGCGGTCGTAGAACGCGCTGAGCAGCCCGGCCATGTTGGGCTTGAGCAGTCCGGTGCCGCAGGCGACGAGCAGCAGGCCGGGGTAGACGGAGCCAGTGACGGGCACGGCCATCGTCAGATGGCCGAGGGCGATGAGGACCCCGCCGTGCAGGACGGCGCGCTGGGCGCCGAGGATGCGGTCGCCGATCCAGCCGCCCGGCAGGGAGGACAGGAAGACTGCCGCCATGTACGCGCCGAACAGGATGCCGGCGTCGCCCGCGGCGAGGCCGAGGCCGCCGTGCGCGGTGTCCTCCGTCGCGTACAGGACGAGGATCGCAGTCATCCCGTAGAAGCTGAACCGCTCCCAGACGTCGGTGAGGAAGAGCGTGGTGAACCGACGCGGCCGGCCGGGCAGTACGGTGCGGCGGCCGGCGTCGCCCGCCGCGGGAACGGTGCCGGTCTGCTGGATCCGCTCGCCGGTGGCGGGCGGTCTGATCGGGGCGGCCATGGGTTCCTCCCTGCGGATGTCGGACGGTCGCCCGCCGAATCTGGCCGCGCCGGTTCGGGGACGGCTCGAGGATCGCTCGGGAGCGCGGCCGTAGGAGGTCGGGAGGCGAGGGGGGAGGAATAGCGCGGCGCCCGGCCGGGGGAGGTACCGGGCACCGCAGATCGAGGGGCGGGCCGACGCGCAGGGGGCCGGGCCGCACCCCGGTCCCCGGGGAGCCGGCCCTGCCTCGGGCGGTTTCCCGAGGGCGCCCGAAGGAGCGCGTCCTGAGAACTCGGCCCGAGGGCGCCCCGGCACGCACACCGGGAGCCGTTTCTCTCTCGACGGCAGGAAACCCGACTGCCCTCGGACCTCGCTCGGGTCCGGCTCGCCTGCAAGGGTCAGAAGTACGCCGGTGAGCGGTCGTCCGCCTTGGCGCGGAAGGCCCACCACTGCATCGCCTGGAAGGCGAGCAGCACCGGCAGCACGAGCAGCACCACCGGGCCGACGACGGCGAGCGTCGACGGGGCGGCGGCGGCCTCGGCCACCGACAGGTTCTCGTGCGGTCCTGCGCCGCTGATCAGGGCCTGCGGGTAGTGGGCGGCGCCAAGGAGCGGCACCGGTGCGAGCGCGGCAAGGCCGCTGACGAGCGGTGCCGAGGCGCGGCCGCGGGCCGCGAGCCGCGGGGCGAGCAGCAGGGCGGCGACGGCGGCCAGGAGGAGCACGGCCGCGGGTACGGGCCTGAGCAGTCCGGCGCGGGCGGTGCCGTCGGCGACGGCGGCCACCGCCGTGAGCACGGCGAGGCCCGCCACGACGGGCGCGAGCCGGCTGGCGGTGCGCGTGGCGCGCGCGACGAGCCCGCCCTCGGTGCGGACCGCGAGGAACACCGTGGCGTGCAGGGTGAACACGGCGACCGCGGTCAGTGCCGACAGGACCGGTAGGGGGCGCAGGAGCAGGCCCGGGTCGAGGGCGAGGTGCCCGCCCTGCAGCGGCAGCGCGCCGAGCAGGGCGCCGCCGAGCGTGCCCCAGGTCAGTGCGATCAGGACGCAGGTGAGCAGGACCACGGCGTCCCAGAAGCCCCGCCAGCGGGCGCCGGGCACCCGGCGGCGGAACTGCATCGCGGCCTCCCGCACCAGGACCGCGGCGACGCCTGCGACGACGAGCGGGTACATCCCGCTGAGGACGCTGGACTCCAGGCCGGGGAAGCCGCCGAGAGTGATGCCGGCGGCCGCGACCAGCCAGACCTCGTTGCCGAGGAAGAAGGGGCCGGTGGCGGCGGCGACGGTGTGCCGCTCGGCGTCGTCACGGGCGAGCCACCGGCCGACGATGCCGGTACCGAGGGTGATGCCGTCCAGGGCGAGGTAGCCGGCCAGGAGCAGCCCCAGGAGCGCGTACCAAAGGGTGTGCCACACAAGAGACTCCAGAAACGGTCTGCGCGGTGGGCGCGGTCAGGAGGTGCGTACGGTGGACGGGGCGTCGGTGCTCGGGCGCGGGAGTCCGGCGGCCGCGGCCCGCCCCTCGGGGTCGTCCGAACGGCCCGAAAGATCTGCGAGGTTGTCGTCCGGGCCGCGCCGCGCGAGGCGCAGCAGCAGCGCCCAGTCGACGAGCACCAGGGCGGCGACGAGGCTGCCGAAGACGAGCAGCGAGGCGAGGACGGTGCCGGCGGTGAGGCCCGGCGTGATCGCGTCCTTGGTCTTCAGGACGCCGTAGACGGCCCAGGGCTGGCGGCCCACCTCGCGGAAGACCCAGCCGGAGACGTTGGAGAGGTACGGCAGGACGAGTGCAGCGGTGAGCAGCCAGAGCAGCACCTTGCGGCGCATCAGATTCCGCTTGGCCAGGAACAGCACGCCGAGGATCGCGAGGGCGCCCATGAACAGCGCCCCCATGACCATGAGGACCTCCGCGGTCCGGCTGATCCCGGGCGGCAGGTAGGTGTCGGGGCCGAAGCGCGCGGTGAAGTCGCGGATCAGGCCCGCGGTCTCGGGCGACCGCTCGCCGTACTTGGTGGGTGTCTGCTCGACGGAGAAGCCGATCTGCCAGCCGCCGAGCGCGGCCGTCAGCGCGACGAAGACCGGGGCGAGCGGCAGGGCTAGCTTCATCGAGGACCAGAAGAACTCCTCGTGGCCGGTGCGCCGGCGCAGGTGCCAGGCGCTGACGGCGACGACGAAGAAGGAGCCGGTGACCATCGCGCCGGAGGCGATGTGCGCGGCCGCCGACAGGGCGTTGGTGTTGGTGAGCAGGGCGGTGAAGTCGGTGAGCCGGACCTCGCCGCCCACGATCTCGTACCCCACCGGGTGGTTGAGGAAGCCGTTGGCGGCGAGGACGAAGTAGACCGAGGACCAGGCGGTGAGCGCGAGCAGCCACAGGACGACGGTGTGGAGCACGCGGCCCATCCGGTCCCAGCCGAAGATCCACAGTCCGAGCAGGGTGGACTCGGCGAAGAAGGCGACCAGGGTCTCGATGGCGAGCGGGGCGCCGAAGACGTTCCCGGTGTAGTGGGTGAGTCCGCTCCACACCAGGCCGAACTGGAACTCCATCACGATGCCCGTGCCGATGCCGAGGGCGTAGTTGACGAGGTAGAGCCGGCCCCAGAAGCGGGCCTGCCGTCGGTGTTCGGCCTTGCCGGTGACGGCCCAGCGGGTCTGCATCACCACGAGGTGGGTGACGAGGCCCAGGGTGAGGGTGACGAAGAGGTAGTGCGCGATGGCCGTGATGGCGAACTGCAGGCGTGCGAGGACCAGCACGTCGTCCACGGGGTTGCCTCTCGGGGTCGGTGTACGGCGAGGGGGAGGTCGGCAGGACGGGCCGGCCTCCCCCGGGGCGGTTCGGTCGCTCCGTCAGTCCGGGCGGTTGCCGTTCTTGCCGCCGACCGTGTACGGGGTGGTGACGTTCTCGTACGCGACGTGCATGACCATGCCGAGCTGGGCGTGGGTGAAGTTGTGGCAGTGGTCCATCCAGATGCCCGGGTTGTCGGCCTTGAAGGCGACCTCCCAGGCCTCGCCCGGGCGGACCAGGACGGTGTCCTGCCAGATCGGGCTGCCGGTCAGCGGCTTGCCGTTGTGGCTGAGCACCAGCACATGGTGGCCGTGCAGGTGCATCGGGTGGTCTTCCTGGCCGCGGTTGAGGAAGCGGACGCGGATCGTCTCGCCCTCCTTGACCATCAGCATCGGGGCGTCCGGGAAGACCTTGCCGTTGATGGTCTGGCGCAGCGCGAATCCGCCGTTGTAGAAGCCGAGCCACTCGTCGAGGGTCAGGTCGAAGGTGCGGTCGAACGTGCTGCGCGCGTCGAACGGCTGGGCCGTCGGCTTGCCGTACGACATCTTGTCGAACTCCGGGCCGTCGAAGCGCGGTTCGAGGGTGCCCTTGCCGTCGGCGGAGAAGGCGATGCCCGCGGCCTTGGCGTCCTCGGAGGCGAGCCGGACCGGGGTGTTCGGCATGGTGAACTCGATGTCGAGGCGTCCGGCGCCGGCGACCACCAGGCGCCGGCCGGTCAGCTCACCGGGCTCGTTGATGTCCATGCCGTCGATGGCGGTGATCGTGTACGGGACGCCGGTCAGGCTGAACGTCCTTGTCAGGATGTCGCTGTTGACGAGCCGCAGGCGCATCTTCTGGCCGGGGCGCGCGGTGCGGTGGTCCAGGGTGTCGGAGGTGCCGAGGGCGAGCGTGGAGCCCTGGGAGGTGTCCCAGGTGTGGGCCTGGACGGTGACGTCCTGGTCGACCGGGCGAGTCTGCTGGGCCGGGTCGATGATCATCGGGCCGAACAGGCCGCGCTGCACCTGCTCGGAGGACGACTGGTGCGAGTGGTACCAGAAGGTGCCGCGTTCCTTGACCTGGAACCGGTAGGTGTAGGTGCCGCCGGGCGGCACGGCGTCCTGGGTGACGCCGGCGACGCCGTCCTCGCCGTTGGGGACGTCGAGGCCGTGCCAGTGGGTGCTGACGGGGGTTTCCTTGAGCTTGTTGACCAGGGTGATCTCGACGAGCTCGCCCTGCTTCATGCGCAGTTCGGGGCCGGGGATCTGGCCGTTGAACGTCCAGGCGTCGACCGTACGGCCCGAGGCCAGCTTGATCGTGGCCTCCTGCGCGGTGAGGGTGAACCGGCGGTCCGGAGTGCCGGCCCTGGGGCCCTTGAGCGTGTCGACGCCGACGGCCTTGGCGGCGGCCGTACCGGCCGTGTTTCCTGTGCCGTGGCCCGTGGTGCCGAGGGCGTTGGTGGTCGTGGCCGAGGCGCCGTCGTGTCCGCCGTGTGCCCCGTGTCCCCCGTGGCCTTCATGGTCGGCGGCGAAGGTGGTGCCGCCGCCGTAGTCCATCGTGCCCTTCATCATGGAGAAGGTGTCGGGGAAGCGGCTGCGCTGGGCTTCGAGGGTGACCAGGGTGCCGAGCATGCCGAGGATCACGATGGTCGTGCCGAGCCGTACCGCGACCCGCCGGCCGCGGGTGCGCTGCGGGGCGGTGGTACGGCCGGTCAGCCGGTCCGCCCGGCGGCGGGCCCGGAACACCGGCCAGCAGGCGCCGGCGATCAGGATCAGCCCGTAGGCCGGGTAGTTGAGGGCGGCGGAGCGGTCCGGCGGCAGGAACTTTTCGAAGAAGCCGCCGAGGGCGCCGAAGGCCGCCAGCTGCGGCGGGACGGTGATCCGCGGCGTGACCAGGGCGATGGGCTCCTCGGGGCCGCTGCGGCGGGCCGCCGACCACACCTTCGGGAGGCTGAGCACCAGCGTGGCGAGCACTCCGGGCAGGAGCAGCAGCAAGGTGGTGATGACGCGCCGGTCACCGACCAGTGCCCAGTTGATGCCGGCCATCTGGGAGAAGGTGAGGAGCCGCCCGGCGGCGAGCAGTAAACCGAGCACGGTGAGGACGACGGCGATACGGGCTCCGCGGCGCAGCCGCCGGGTGTCCGGGCGGGTGGCGAGCCGCCGGACGGTGAGCGCGGCCAGCAGCCAGACCGGGAAGAGCACCAGCGAGACGATGAAGTCGAAAATGGAGACGGCGAGATACATTCCTTGCTCCGATCAGTGAGACGTGCCCGGGGCGCTCACGGCCCTCGGGCAGGTCCCTCGACGGGTGGGGTGGTGGTCAGGCCCGGTCGACGGTCAGGGCGCTGGCTCCGCCGAGCACCTCGATGTCGTAGCGGTCCTCGGAGGTTTCGTAGGTCGGTCCGGCGAAGGTGGCCCCGCCGCCCGCGGCGCCGAGGTGCTGGGAGTCGAAGGTCAGCTGGGAGACGCCGCCCCGGACGGCGATCCGGGCGGCGACGTCCGGGGGACGGCGCAGGCTGACGTTGCTGACGCCGCCGGCGACCCGGATGTGCACGGTGCCGCGCGGCCGGGGCAGCGAGACGGAGACATGGCTGGCGCCGCTGCCGAGGTCGAGTCGGGTGAGGACCAGGCCGGAGAGGTCGGCGGTCATCCGTCCGGTGCCGCCGTCGACCTCGATCGCCCAGGCCACGGTGGGGTGGAGGGTGAGGCTGCCGCTGTGGCGGCGGGCGGAGAACGGGTGCAGCCGGCGCGGGTAGCGGACGGTGACGACGCCCCCGGTGGTGTCGATCTCCGGTACGAGACCGGAGAAGCTGCCCTGGTAGAGGTGGTCGCTGTCCTTGGGCTCGGCGGCCAGCGTGAGCTCGGACGCGCCGCCGACGAACTTGAGCAGTTTGGTGGTGGCCGCGCCGAGCGGGTTGCTGAAGGTCTTCTCCTGAGTGGTCATCGGTCATTCCTTCCGTTCGTGCTGTGCGTGCTGTGCGTTGCTGCTGGTGCTGGTGCTGTTCGTGCTCTTGTTGCTGGTGCTGCTACGGGTCGGGCGGTGCTGCTCAGGCGTGCGGGGCGCGGTCGAGGACCTGCGCCAGGACCTCTTCGAGCCGGGCCTGCGGCTCGTCGGCGGCGCCGGCCGAGCGCCAGGCCACGAAGCCGTCGGGGCGCACGAGCACCGCGCCGTCGGCGTCCACCCCGTAACGGGAGGCCCAGTGCCCCGCCGGGTCGGCGACGAACTCTCCGCCGATCCGGTACACGTCGAGGTCGATGCCGAGCCGCTGCGCGGCCGGTCCCGCGGCGTGCTCCCAGCCGCTGCCCTCGGGGCCGGTGAGGAGCACCGGCGCCTCGCCGAACAGGTCGAGGGTCGACAGTTCCTTGCCGCGGCAGCGCACGGTGGTGTGCGGGGCGCGGGTGCCGGGCCGGCCGAGCACGCGCGGGTCGAGCGCGGGCGGCAGCTCCGCCCCGGCCTCGGATCCGGCCTCGGCGCCGTCGCCGCTCTCCGGGAGCAGGGCGCCGCCCGGGTAGAGCTGGCCGAGGATGGTCGCCGCGTAGCTCGGCCGGCCGTCGTCGCCCTGGTCGTGCGAGCGCTCCTGGAGCTCGGCGAGCGCGTAGTCGATGGTGAAGCGGGCGACGGGGCGGCGCTCGGCCTCGTACGAGTCGAGCAGGGCGGGTCCGGCCGTGCGGTGCAGGATGGCGGCGAGCTTCCAGGCGAGGTTGTCCGCGTCCTGGATGCCGGTCGCGGCGCCGAAGGCGCCGGTGGGCGGCATGGTGTGGGCGGCGTCGCCGACCAGGAGGACCCGGCCCTCGCGGTAGCGCTCGGCGAGCCCGGCGGAGATTTCGAAGCCGAGGATCTTCTGTCCGGTCTTCTCGACCTGCACCTCCAGGCCCTCGACGGCGAGGTCGGGCATGCCGATCGCGGCGCGGATCGCCTCGATGCAGCGGGCCTCGTCGAAGTCCTTGAGGCGTTCGCCGCGCTCGGGGTGGTAGGGGGTGTAGAAGACCCAGCGGGAGCCGTCGAGCGGCATGAGCAGCGTGCCGGTTTCGGGCTGGTCGAAGTAACCGAGGCCCAGGTCGCGGCCGCGCAGCGGCTCGGTGAGGTCGGCCTTGAAGACCACGCTGACGGTGTGGATCAGGGTGCCGGGGCCCTCGACGGCGATGCCGGCGGTCTCGCGGACGGCGCTGCGCACGCCGTCGGCGCCGATCAGGTACTGCGTGCGTACGGTGGACTCGGCGCCGGTGGCGGTGTCGCGGAGGGTCGCGGTGACGCCGTCCTCGTCCTGCTCGAAGCCGACGAGTTCGGTGGACCAGCGCAGTTCCGCGCCCAGTTCGGTGGCGCGGCGGGCGACGATGCGCTCAAGGCGGTCCTGGTCGATGGAGCACCAGGTGCAGGGCGTGACCTCGGAGGTGAGCTCGGGGGCCTCGTCCTGCATGGGCGCGGAGAAGATCTCCGGGCCGGCCAGGGTCTCGGCGCGGACCATCAGCTTCTCGCTGAGCTCGGAGGTGAGGGAGCGGTCCGCGAAGATCTCCTCCTCCAGGCCGGCGGCCCGGAAGACCTCGACGGTGCGGGGGTTGATGACCCGGGCGCGCGGGTGGCCCAGGGCGCCGGGGTGGCGCTCGACCAGCAGCGGGCGGATGCCCCGGCGGGCCAGGAACAGCGCGGTCGAAAGGCCGACCACGGCGCCGCCGACGATGAGAACGGGCGTCTGCTCGGTGGTAGCGGGTGTCATGGGTACCTCTCCGTTCGGGACGATCGGTCAGGCGGGACGGTGGTGCCGGTGGACCACTCGGCCCGGGCCCGGTGGGAACAGCGGGCCGGTGGGCCGGAGGGCCGGGTCCGTCCGGACGGCCGTCGAGGGGTCGCGGCCGTCCGGGCGGTGGGTTTTGCTCAGGCGGTACGGGCGGTACTCAGGTCGTACGGGTCGTGCTCAGGCGGTACTGGGCTCGGCGACGCCGGGTCCGGCAAGCTCGGTTCCGGGCTCTGCGGTCTCCTCCCCGGCCTCGTCGTGGTGCTTGGCCTGCTTGGGCAGGAGCAGCACCAGGAGCAGGACCAGGGCGGTCAGGCCGATCTGGGCGAAGATGGTGCGCTGCAGGGCGGTGGAGAAGACCTCCCGGCGGGCGTCCTGTGCGGCGGCGCCGATGGCGGCGCCGGCCTGCGGGTCGGTGACCTGGGTCAGCGGGGCGCAGCTGGCGGGCTCGACGGTCGGGTCCTTGGACTTGGTGCGCTCGGTGAAGCAGGTCTGGAAGGCGTCGGTGAGCCGGGCCTGCTGGTCCGGGGAGACGTGGGTCTGGACGAGCGCGGTGCGCAACTGGCCGCCTGCGTCCTTGGCGGCGGTGTCGGCGGAGCCGCCGAGGAAGCCGATGAAGAGCGCGCCGATGATCGCGATGCCGAGGGCTCCGCCGACCTGCTGGAAGGCGTTGACCACGCCGGATCCGGCGCCGGCGTGCTCCGGCGGGACGTCGGTCAGGATGAAGTCCAGGATCGGCGCGATGATCATGCCCATGCCGAGACCGCCGACGAGGAGCGCCGGGAGCAGCGACCAGGAGCCGATCTCGGCGCCGCGCAGCTGGATGGTGAGGGAGATTCCGGCGAGGCCGGTGGCGAGCAGGACCGCGCCGATCACCATGACCTTGCGGCCCAGCTTGGCGGTGAGGACGGTGGCGGAGAGGGCCGCGCCGAAGCTGACGCCGAAGGACCAGGGCACTCCGGTGAGGCCGGCCCGCAGGGCGGAGAAGCCGAGGCCGTTCTGCAGGAAGAGGATGAAGATCAGGAAGTGGCCGATGGTGACCGCGAAGAACACCGTGTTGGCGACGATGCCGGCGGTGAAGGAGCGGCTGCGGAACATGGAGGGCACGATCAGGCCGGAGCGGCCCTGGTCGCCGAGGCGCTGCTGGTACGCCCAGAAGATCGCGAGCACCGGCACCGAGGCGATCATGGCGACGAAGGACCAAAGCGGCCAGCCGAGCTCGCGGCCCTGGACGAGCGGGACGAGCAGCAGCAGGAGCCCGACGGTGAGCAGGGCGGTGCCCACGACGTCCAGCTTGATCGACTCGGAGGAGCGCGACTCGCGGATGACGGCGGAGGCCGCGAGGAACAGCAGGATGCCGACCGGAAGGTTGATCAGGAAGACCATGCGCCAACCCTGACCGAACAGGTCGGCGTCGATGAGCAGGGCGCCGACGATCGGGCCGCCGACGGTGGCGAGACCGGCCACGCCGCCGAAGGCGCCGAGGGCGGCGCCGCGCTCCTTGGGCGGGAAGGCGGCGGTGATGATGGACAGCACCTGCGGCACCATGAGCGCGGCCATGGCGCCCTGGAGCACCCGGGCGCCGACCAGCATCTCCGGACCGGCGGCGAAGCCGCACAGCGCGGAGGCGACGGTGAAGCCCGCGACGCCTGTCAGGAAGAGCTTCTTGCGGCCGTACATGTCACCGAGCCGGCCGCCGAGGATCAGCAGGACGGCGAAGGAGAGCAGGTAGCCGGCGACCACCCACTGCACGGTGGCGTATCCGGTGGTGAGGTCGGTCTGGATCGACGGGATGGCGACGTTGACGATCGTGGAGTCGAGCAGGTCCATGAACGCGGCGAGGAGCACCACGATCAGTGCGACCTTGCGCTTCGGGTCCCCCTCGACGGGCGGGGCCGCCGCGGACGGGTTCGACATGGTGCACCTCTCTTTGATCTAGACTGACCAAGACAATCAGCAACTCGGATGCTTACTAAGCAGGAGTCTTCTCGACTCATTATCTCAGTTGCTGAGATAATGGCAAGGTAACTGTAAGGACGGGACGTATGTCAAGCGCGGAACGTGCGGAACGTGCACAACTGGCCGCGGCCGTGGATCAGCAGCTGCGTGCTCTGGTGAGCCAATCGGTGCTCTTCCACCAGGCGGTCGCCGACCGGCTGGGGCTGAGCGTCCTTGACCTGAACTGTCTTGGGGCGCTGGTGGCCCGCGGCCCGATGGCGGCCGGGCAGCTGGCGGAGGAGAACGGGGTGACCACCGGCGCCATCACCGGGGTCATCGACCGCCTGGAGGCGGCCGGCCACGTCCGTCGCGATCGGGATCCGAAGGACCGTCGGCGTGTCCTCGTCACGCCGATGCCCAACCTGGAGGCGAAGGTCTTCCCACTGTTCGAATCGCTCGGCAGCTCTCTTGCCGAACTGTGCGAGCGGTTCACCGAGAGCGAGCTGGAGACGGTGCTTGACTTCGTCCGGTCCGCCGCGCCGATCACCCACGAGGAGGCGGTGAAGCTCCGGGCCGGCAAGAACGCCGCCAAGGGCGCCAAGCGGGCGGCCGCCGCCAAGTGAGGCCCCGGCAGGGGCCGAGGCAGGTCCTGGTGCGGGCTGGTGCGTAACGAGCGTACGCACCAGCCGCCGCCCCGTCACCCGGGTATTGTGCCGACCACCAGACGCAGCGGCGTGCCGCTCGGCACCACCCCGGCAAACTCGAAGCCGGCGCGCTCGAACATCGCCCCGTACTCCTCGGCCGTACGCTCCCACCCGCCCATGACCAGCAGCATGTGAAGGTCCATCAGGGCGTCCCAGGGCGTCTCCGGTGGGTCGGCCACCAGCTGCTCCAGGAGCACCACACGGCCGCCCGGGCGGCCCGCCTTGAGGCAGTTGGTCAGCACCGTGTGGCAGGCGTCGTCGTCCCACATGTGCAGCACCTGGCGGATGACGTACACGTCCGCCTCCGGCACGCCCTGGAAGCAGTCGCCCGTCACCAGCTCGGTCCGCTCGGCCAGCGGGCCCTCGCGCAGCTCGGGCAGCGCCGCCGAGATGGCGTGCGGCCGGTCGAACAGCACACCCTTGACGTCCGGATTCCCTTCGAGCAGCGACTTCAGCAGGCTGCCGTGGCCGCCGCCGACGTCGCACAGGGTGTCCGCGCCCGCCAGGTCGAGGGCCGCGACCACGCCCGGGTTCATGGCCCGGGACTGCGCCGCGTACCCCTTCAGGCAGGTCTCGCCGGCCGCGTTGTCGTCCTCGTGGAAGTACGTGAACAGGTCCTTGCCGTACGTCTCCTGGAAGGCGCAATGGCCCGAGCGGACGCTCTCGGCGAGCTTGCCCCACATCTCCCAGCCCCAGTGCGAGCCGGTCAGCATGATGTCCGTCACCGAGCCCGGCGCGTCCGAGCGCATCGCCCGCGACATCTCGGTGTGGGCGTAACGCCCGGGTGCGGCCTGGCGGAAGATGCGGAAGCCCACCAGGGCCCGCATCAGCCGGGTCAGCGCGGGGACGTCCGCGCCGACGGCGGCGGCGATCTCCTCGACCGCGGCCGGCTCGTCGCCGACCGCGTCCGCGAGCCGCAGCTGGGCCGCCGCCTGCACCACGGCGCTCGCCCACATGCCCCAGCCGAGCTCCGCCACCGCCTGGGCGGGCGGCGGGCCGATCACGGGCGCGCCCTCGCAGGCGTCCACCCGGTCCTCTGTCAGATCACCCGACATCCTCAACCACCTTGATTCACAAGGACCTTGTCAGGCCCGGACGGATTCGATCAGTGCGATGGGGGCCCGCTCGTGGCCGGCCAGGGGAAGCCGACGGCAGTCGTCGAAGCCCGCGGCGGCGAGCAGCCGCCGGTACTCCTCCTCGGTGCGCGCCCGGCCGCCGGTGAGCACCATGAACTCCACGTCGTTGGCGTGGACATGGGAGGAGTGCTCGGTGTACTCCCAGTCGAGCAGCACGAGCCGGCTGCCCGGCTCCGCGGCCTTGGCGCAGTTCGTGAGCAGTTGCGCGGCCGCCTCGTCGTCGAGATCGCACAGCACGTTCTTGAGTAGATAGAGGCTGCCGCCGGCCGGGACCTCGTGCCGGAAGTCCCCGGCCACCAGCTCCACCCGGCCGGCCAGGCCGGCCTTCTCGAAGGTCTCCCGCGCGTGGCCGACCGCCCACGGCAGGTCGAGCAGCACGCCGCGCGCTCCGGGAACCTCCCGGAGCACCCGGGCGAGCACGGTGCCGGGGCTGCCGCCGACGTCCACGATCTCCCGCTCCCCCGCCAGGGACAGGCTCGCGACCAGCGCCTCGGCCGCCTCGACGGAGAGCGAGGCGCAGGTCTCGGCGTAGCTGCGGGCCTCGTCGGGGTGGGCGGCGTAGTACTCCCAGTGGTCCATGCCCCACACGGTCCGGGTGGCCGGGCAGCCGGTGCGGACCACGTCGGCGACGAGCTCCCAGGGGCGGGTCATGCCGGGCGCGTTGACGGCGATGCTGAAGCCGCGCAGGGACGGCACGTCGGACCGCAGCAGGTGTCCCGCCGGGGTGAGCTCCCAGCGGCGTGCGGCCCCGGACCCGGCGCCCGGCTCCCCGGCCTCGGCGGCCGGTGCGACCAGGCGGTGGAGCTCGCACACCCGGAGGAAGCGCTCCAGGCTCGGCCGGTGCGCGCGGATCGCCTGCGCGATCTCGTCGGTGGTGCGCCGGCCGTCGCCGAGCGCGTCGGCGATCCGCAGCTCGGCCATGCCGCGGGCCACCAGACCGGCGGACCACTGGAAGGGCCGGAGCTCCTGCAGCGCGGTCAGCGGGCTGAACGCGACATCCCGTTCGGTCCGTTCGGTCGCCGTCATCAGTGCCCGCCGTCGACGTAGAGCACGTTGCCGGTGATGTTGCCGTTGGCCGGGGAGGCGAAGAAGAGCGTGGCGTTGACGACATCCTGGACGGTGGAGAAGTGCAGGAAGGGCATCGCCTTGTTGAGCGCGGCGCGGGCCCCCTCGGCGTCGAGGCCGGCGACCCGGGCGCGTACCTCCTCGGGCAGCTTCTCCAGGAGCCCCTCCGTCACCACCGGGCCCGGCGCCACGCAATTGGAGAGGATGCCGTGTTCGAAGAGCTCGGTGCCCAGGGTGCGGCTCAGCCCGTGCAGGGCGGACTTGCTCGCCGCGTAACCCTCCGCGCCCTTCAGTCCGCGCTTCACGATCGCCGCCGACATGAACACGATCCGGCCGCCGCCGCGCGGCTTCATCGCCGGCAGTGTCGCCTGCACGGTGTGGAAGGCGCCCTCGACCTCTGCCCGCAGTGGCGGCAGCCACCTCTCGGCAGGGATCTCGTCGAAGGCGGGCGCGTGCGGGTCGGGGCCGCCGGAGGCCGAGGCGTTGACCACCAGGGCGTCGATACCGCCCCACGCGTCCCGTACCTCCGCGACCGCGCCGCGCACGGAGTCCGCGTCGGTCAGGTCGAGCCGTACGGGCAGCGCCTGCCCGCCGGCCGCCGCTATCTCGGCGGCCACGGCCTTGGCGTTCTCCACCCGGCTGAGATAGGTGAGCGCGACCTTGGCGCCCTCTTCGGCGAAGGCGCGGGCGAGCGGGCGACCGAGGCCGCCGCTGCCGCCAGTGATCAGTACGACCTTGTCCTTCAGGCCGAGTTCCATGGCAACTCCCGTCCTTTCCGGCGGTGCGCCGGTGTCGACACGTCAGGCCCGCGGCGCGCAACGCGGGCACCGCACCCCAGCTTGGAGATCGCGGCTGGAGTGTCGCTGGAGCGGCCGGGCCGCTCTCTCGAACGCACCGCCGCGAGCGCCGGTCCATCGGGATTCCAGTTCGGATTGAGGTCCGGTCCGGATAGTTCACCGGGCGTGCTCACCAGACCGGGCGCGGCCTCGACACCACCGGAACCACCTGAAGGGAACCGGCGCATGACCAAGACCCGTGAAGAGCAGGGATCACTGGACCTGAACGGCATCATCCAGCTCGGCATGGCGTTCGGCAGCGCGAAGATCCTGCTCACCGCGAACGAGCTCGACCTGTTCACCGTGCTGAGCGACAGCGGGCCGGCCACCGAGGAGGAGATCCGCACCAAGCTCGCTCTCCACGAGCGCGGTGCCCGGGAGTTCCTCAACGCGCTGGTGAAGCTGGGCCTGCTGGCGCGGGAGGACGGGCGTTACGGCAACACCAAGGCCGCCGACACCCACCTGGTCAAGGGCCGACGAACGTACGTGGGGCGCTTCCTCAGCCGCTCGAACAGCGTGCTGTACGGCGCCTGGGGCGGTTTCACCGAGTCGCTGAAGACCGGCGAGTCCCAGATCGAGGGCCACGGCGACGACAACATGTTCAAGCACCTGTACCGCTCCGAGGAGCAGATGCGGGACTTCGTCGCCATGATGGACGCGCTCAACTGGGCCGTCGGCCCGGAGCTCGCCAAGGCCTACGACTGGAGCAAGGTCAAGACCGTCACGGACGTCGGCGGTGCCCGGGGCAACCTGGCCGCCACCCTGATCGACGCCCACCCGCACCTGAAGGCCACCGTCTTCGACCTGCCGGCCGTCGAGCCGGCGTACGAGGACCACATCGGCGGCCTCGGCCTCAAGGACAAGATCGCCTTCCACGGCGGCGACTTCTTCGCCGACCCGGTTCCGGAGGCGGACGTCGTCATCATCGGGCACGTGCTGGAGGACTGGTCGCCCGAGCGCCGCAAGCAGCTCATCAAGTCGGCGTTCGACGCCCTCAAGCCGGGCGGCACCCTGCTGGTCTACGACCCCATGCTCGACGACGAGCTCAGCCCGCTGAACAACCTGCTGACCAGCCTCACCATGCTGGTCGTCACGCACGGCGGCTCCGAGTACCGGGTCGACGACTGCCGTGCCTGGATGACGGAGGCCGGCTTCGCGGAGACCTCCGCCGAGCTGCTCGACACCAACGACATCCTCGTGATCGGCCGCAAGAAGTAGCCCCACGCGTCACGGGCGGCACCTCCGCGACCTCGCGACCTCGCGAAGTCGCCATGGAGGGGCTGCCCGCGCGTGCTTATCCGCGCACCACCCCGAAGGGATACCGATGTCGATCGACGAGGCACCGCCGGCCTTCCCCTTCCCGGCGCCGGACACGTTCGAGCCGCCGGAGGAGTTCCGCCGGCTGCGCGAGCAGGCTCCGGTGGCCCGGGTGACTCTTCCCACCGGCGACCGGGCCTGGCTCCTGACGCGTTACGCGGACGTGCGCGCCGCCCTGGTCGACCCGCGGCTGAGCCGGGCCGCCGCCGAGGCGCCGGACGCGCCCCGGATGGGGAACACCACCCCCGGTCCCAAGACCATCCTCGGCATGGACGCCCCGGACCACTCGCGGCTGCGCCGCCTGGTGATGCAGGCGTTCACCGCCCGCCGCGTCGAGGCGCTGCGCCCGCGTGTCGAGCAGCTGGCCGAGGAGCAGATCCGTCTCGTCCTGGTCGCCCCGCGGCCGGTCGACCTGATGTCCTGCTACGCACTCAGCCTGCCCATCAAGGTGATCTTCGAGCTGCTGGGTGTGCCGTACGAGCACGTGGACCGGCTGCACGCCTGGAGCGAGGTCATCTTCAGCCTCGGCGGCCACAGCGTCGAAGAGGTCAAGGAGGCCCGCGGCGAGATCATCGGCTACCTCCGCGGGCTGATCGAGCAGCGCCGCGAGGAGCCGGCCGACGACCTGCTCAGCGTGCTCGTGCACGCCCGGGACGAGGGACAGCAGCTGTCCGAGGAGGAGCTGCTCGACTTCGCGATGATCATCATGACGGTCGGGCACCAGTCCACCGCCAACTCGCTGAGCACGGCGCTCTTCACGCTCCTTCACCACCCGGACCAGCTGGAGCTGCTGCGCAAGAAGCCGGAGCTGATCCCGGGCGCGGTCGAGGAGCTGCTGCGGTTCAATCCGTTCGTCTTCACCGGCACCCAGCTGCGGGTCGCCACCGAGGACCTGACGATCGGCGAGGCCGAGATCAAGAAGGGCGAGGCGGTGATCGCCTCGCTGGGCTCCGCCAACCACGACGCCGAGGTCTTCGCCGACCCGGACCGCTTCGACGTCGAGCGCACCCCGAACGTGCATCTCTCCTTCGGCTACGGCATCCACCACTGCCTGGGAGCTCAGCTCGCCCGCCTGGAGATGCAGGTCGCGCTGCGCACGCTCATCGAGCGGGTGCCGGACACTCTGAAGCTCGCGGTGCCGGCCGACTGGCTGACCTGGAAGACCGGGCTGACCGCCCGCGCGCTCGTCAATCTGCCGGTGACCTGGTGACCCGGGGGCGGCGATGAGCGAGCAGTGGCGGATCACCGTCGACAAGACCTGCCGCCGCAGCGGGATCTGCGCCGCTGCGGCGCCCCGGTACTTCTCCGTGGGCGAGGACCATCGCACCCGGCCGGCGGCCGGCCCGGTGGACCCCGACCCGAAGCTGATCGACGTCGTGGAGGCCTGCCCGGCCGAGGCGATCACCCTGACCGACCTGGCGACCGGCCGGCCGGTCGCCGCCGCCCCGGAGGCGGCCGTACAACGAGAACCGAGAGAGGTACGCCCATGAATCCTCAGCGCAGCACCCGCCGTTCCTTGCTCAGGAGGGCCGGCTTCCTCGGCTCGGCGCTGGCCGTCGGCGCCGCCGCCCCGGCCGCGGCGCACGACCAGGGACCGTACGACCAGGAGCGCGGCCGGCACCGCAAGGACCGGCGGCCCTCGCCGGTCGGCAGCTGGTCGGTGGTCGTCACCATCGAGGGCGTGCCCGACGTCGAGCACGCGCACTACTCGTTCGGCGCCGACGGACAGCTGATCCTGCAGACCCACCGGCACACCCACACCGGCATCGGCACCTGGGAGTGGACCGACGACGACAGCTTCCTGTACGTGATCCGGGGCCTGCGGTCGGACGCCGACGGCGGTCTGCTGAGCGAACTGCGGATCCGGCACACGGCGCGGTTCGGCGCGGACGGCACCTTCACCTCGGCCGGCACGGGGCAGGCCCTCGACGCCGGCGGCAAGGTCCTGATGGAAGTCCAGTCCACGGCGGTCGGCACCCGGTTCGGTGTCGACGGCTGACCGGCCGCGGCCGGGACAGAGCAAAGGAGAGTGCTGGCATGTGTGGCATCGCCGGCTGGGTGGACTTCGCAACAGATCTGCGTCAGGAGGCCGCCGTCGTCCGGGAGATGACGGCGACCATGACCCTGCGCGGCCCCGACGCCGGCGACGTGTGGATCGCTCCGCACGCCGCACTGGGCCACCGCAGGCTCGCCATCATCGACCTGGAGGGCGGACGGCAGCCCATGGTCGCCGAGGAGGGCGGCCGGGTGCAGGCGGCCCTGACCTACGCGGGCGAGGTGTACAACTTCCGCGAGCTGCGGGAGGAACTCGTCCTCAAGGGGCACCGCTTCACCACGCGCAGCGACACCGAGGTGGTGCTGCGGTCCTACCTGGAGTGGGGCGAGTCCTTCGTCGACCGGCTCAACGGTATGTTCGCCTTCGCGATCTGGGACGCGCGCAGCGAGGAGCTGCTCCTGGTGCGCGACCGCGTCGGCATCAAGCCGCTGTACTACCAGCTGCTTCCGGGCGGCGGGGTGCTGTTCGGCTCCGAGCCGAAGGCGATCCTCGCCCATCCGCAGGCGAGCCGCACCATCGACGCCGATGGGCTGCGCGAGCTGTTCGGCGGAGTGAAGGCGCCGGGCGCCGGGGTGATCGCCGGTATGCCCGAGCTCGCCCCGGGGCATGTGCTGCGGGTCTCCCGCGACGGGCACCGGCTGCGTCGCTACTGGCAGTTGGAAGCGCACGAGCACGCCGACGACCTGCCCACCACCATCCGTACGGTGCGGGAGCTGCTGGAGGACATCGTCACCCGGCAGATCGTCTCCGACGTGCCGCTGTGCACCATGCTGTCCGGCGGGCTCGACTCCTCGACGCTCACCGCCCTGGCGTCGCTCGCCAAGCAGCGTGACGGCAGCGGCAAGGTCCGCTCGTTCGACGTCGACTTCGTCGGCTACCTCGACAACTTCGAGCCGGACCTGACCCATCCCACCGCGGACTCGCCGTACGTCCGGCAGGTCGTCGAGCACGTCGGCGCCGACCACCGGCACATCCTGCTCGGCAACGCGGAGATGATCGACGCCCCGACCCGCCGGGCGGTGGTCCACGCGCTCGACTGGCCGGTGCTCATCGCCGGGCCCGGCTCCATGGACATCTCGCTGTACCTGCTGTTCCGGGCGATCCGCGGCCACTCCACGGTGGCGCTGACCGGCGAGTCGGCGGACGAGCTGTTCGGCGGCTACCCGTGGTTCCACCACCCCGAGTACGGGCAGCCCGGCACCCTGCCGTGGAGCCTCGCCCACAACCTCGGCATGCCGGCCCTGTTCGGCCCGGTCACCACCCGGGTCGACGTCCGCGGCTACCAGGCGGAGCAGTACCGGCAGGCCGCCGCCGCGGTGCCGCGGCTGCCCGGGGAGAGCGGCCGGGCCCGGCAGTTCCGGGAGTCGACGTACTTCTTCCTGACCCGCTTCATGCGCACCCTGCTCGACCGCAAGGACCGGCTCAGCATGGCCGTGGGCCTGGAGGTGCGGGTGCCGTTCTGCGACCACCGACTGCAGGACTACGTGTTCAACGCGCCGTTCGAGTTCAAGACCTTCGACGGGCAGTGGAAGAGCCTGCTGCGGGCGGCGGCGAAGGACCTGCTGCCGGAGGCGGTGCTCAACCGGCCCAAGACGGGCTATCCGATCTCCAACGACGCCGCCTACGACCGCTACGTCCAGGAGCGGTTCGCCAAGCTGGTGGCCGGAGGGGACTCGGCGGTTCTGCCGCTGCTCAACCCGACGGTCGTGGAGGATGTGCGCCGGGACGCGACGGCCGCCGCCGGTCTGACCCGGATCGAGATCGACATGGCGCTGCACCTCGACGAGTGGATCGCGGCGTACGGGCTCGACCTGGCGGTCTGAATCCTGGTCCACGAGAAAGCTCCCCGTCCCGGTCGGGACGGGGAGCTTCTTGTCGTACGGGCGGTCCCGCGTGGGGTCACGTCACCAGGCGACCGGGAGCTCCGCCGGCCGGCGGAAGGCCATCCCGGACACCCACCGCAGCTCCTCGGTCGGCACCGCGAGGCGCAGTCCGGGGAAGCGGTCGAGCAGGCCCTCCAGGGCCAGTTGCAGCTCCATCCGGCCGAGCTGGGCGCCCAGGCAGTGGTGCAGACCGTGGCCGAAGGTCAGATGCGGATTGTTCTGCCGCGCCAGGTCGACCCGCTCCGGCCGCTCGAAGACCTCCTCGTCCCGGTTGGCCGAGGTGATCGCCGGCAGCACCGCGTCGCCCTTGCGGATCACCGCCCCGCCGAGCTCGACGTCCTCGGTGGCGATGCGCATGGCGCCGGCGCCGCCGCCCGCCACCGAGAAGCGAAGCAGCTCCTCCACCGCGCCCGGCACCAGCGTGCGGTCGGCGACCAGGCGCGCCCACAGCTCCGGGTCGCGCAGCAGCGTGATCAGCGCGCCGACCAGCTCGCCGGTGGTGGCGTGGTAGCCGGCGACGAGCAGGGTGTGGCCGAAGGCGAGCAGCTCTTCCTCGGAGAGCCGGTCGCCGTCCTCCTCACGGGCCTCGATGAGATGGGTGAGCAGATCGTCGGCGGGCTCCTTCGCCTTGGCCACGATCAGCTCGCCGAGATAGCCGTCGAGTCCGCGCCTGGCCTCCATCACCACGTCCGGCGAGTGCGCCGATATGGAGAGCATCACGTCCGACCAGACCCGGAACCGGTCCTGGTCGGCGAGCGGCACCCCGAGCAGCTCGCAGATGACGGTGATCGGCAGCGGCTGCGCCAGGTTGGCGATCAGGTCGGCGGGGGCGCCGCCGGCGGCCATCGTGTCGAGCAGCCGGCCGGTGATCTCCTTGACGTGCGGGCGCATCCGCTCGATGTGCCGCGCGGTGAAGGCGCGGGCGACCAGCTTGCGCAGCCGGGTGTGCTCGGGAGGGTCCATGGTGAACAGCGACTTGGAGCCCTTGGCGACGGGCAGCAGCCGGGGCGCGTCGGGCTCGGTCAGCGCCGCCTTGCTGAACCGCGGGTCGGCGAGGACCTGCCGTACGTGTTCGTAACGGGTCACCAGCCAGGCCCGGTGCCCGGTCGGCAGCGTCACCGGCGCGACAGGCTCCGTGCCGCGTAGCTCGGCGTAGGCGGGGGCGGGTTCCAGCGGGTCGGGCACGGGCAGCGGGAACGTTCGCTCAGGACTCTCGGCGGTCATGCGTCCTCCTTGGGAACTGTTCAACGGGCGTTCATTCGGGGGATGTTCGGGCGGCGGCGCGGCCCGGACGCGCTGGACGCCGCTCCGCGTGCGGAACGGCGTCCAGGCCGTGTCTTCTGGATCGGGGGACACACGCGCTACAGCACGGCGTCCGCGAGGCGGTCGAGCTGGCAGGGGTCGGCGTCGCAGGGCATGAAGACGATCTCGTCGCAGCCAGCGTCCTGATAGGCCGTCACCGCCGCCCGCAGCCGGGACAGTTCGGTGAGCGCCATGGTGACGATCGACTCGGCGCGGCCCGAGAAGGCGTAGTAGTCCGTCAGATAGCGCTGGGCCAGCCGATCGGCGCGCGGGCCGAGCGAGAAGTAGAGCAGGGTCATCAGGTGCGGGCGGCCGGTGCGGCCGTGCCGGCGCCAGGCGGCCTCGACCCGGTCGGCGTTGGCCCGGTAGCCGCTGGGCGAGCTGCCGCCGGCGATCCAGCCCCGGCCGTACTGCGCGGCCCTGCGGAAGGCGGCGGCGGAGGTGCCGCCGAGGATCAGCGGCAGCTCCCCCTGTGGGGCCGGGCCGACGGCGCCGCCCGGGCGCTCGCCGCGCCAGGTCTCCCTCAGCTCGGCCAGCATCGTGTCGAGGAGCTTGCCGCGCGCGGCGGGGTCGACGCCCGAGGCCGTGAAGTCGTCGTCGCGGTTGCCCGCGGCGAGTCCCAGGGTCAGCCGGCCGCCGCCGATCCGGTCGAGGGAGGCGATCTGCTTGGCGAGCAGCGGGGTGTTGTTGCGGTACGGGGCGGTGAGCACCGTGGTGGCGAGGCCGATGCGGTGGGTGACGGCGGCGGCCGCGGTGAGGGCCACCAGCGGGTCGTAGTTGTCATACACCAGCCGGTCGAGCACACCGAGGGTGGAGAAGCCGTGCCGCTCGGCCTGCCGGGCCCAGTCGGTGATCCGCTCCCCCGCGGTGTCGGGGACGGTGGCGGGCAGTCCGACGCCGATCAGCACGGCCGGCCTCCTTCGGCGAACACGGCGAGCTGCTCGGCGACCCGCGCCGGGGTCGGCCGGCGGGCGTTGTCGTCCCGGATCTCCTCGGCCGCCTTGCGGTACGAGGGCTGGTCGAGGAGTGCGAGGACGGCGGCCCGCAGGCCCTGCGGGTGGGCCTCGTCCCGGGTGAGCGAGAGTCCGGCGCCGGTGGCGGTGAACCGCTGCGCGTTGAAGGTGTGGTCGATCAGCTGGGGCACGACCAGTTGCGGCAGGCCGTGGGCGAGGCCGGTCAGGATGGTGCCGGCGCCGCCGTGGGCGACGACCAGGTCGCAGTGCGGCAGGACGCAGTGCAGCGGCACCGACTCCAGGACCTTGGCCCGGGCGGGCAGCTCGCCGAGCAGCGGGCACTGCTCCCCCGCGACCGCCACCACGATCCCGGCGTCAAGGGCGTCCAGGGCGGCGGCGACCTCGCCGGCGAGGACCATCGAGGGGTCGAGGCGGCCGACCGTGGTGCCCCAGGTGACGCAGACCCGGGGCCGCCGGCGCTCTGCGGGCGGCAGCGGCACGGGCACCCGGCCCGCGCCGTTGTACGGCACGTAGCGCATCGGCAGCCGGTCGAGCGGGCCCGGCCTGGACTCCTCGGGCACCTGCATCGCGGGCGGGCAGATGTCCACGGTGAGCGCCCCGAGGGCGTCCGGGGATTCCTGGCTGTCGAGGCCGAAGCGCGCGAACAGCGGTGCCAGCGCGCGTTCCTCGGCCTCCAGGGTGGCCTGCCTGTGCATCAGGTCGGCGCCCCAGGGCATCCGTACGGCACGGGCGCCCGACGCGGCGGCCGCGAGCGGCCCGGCGTACGCGGTGGGTTCGTGCACCACCAGGTCGGGGCGCCAGGCCCGGGCGAACGCCACCAGGTCGTCCGCCATGGCCTCGGCGAGCTCGGCGAAGAGCGTCACCGCGCGGGGCCCGCGGCCCGCCGGGCCGGCCGTCCGGCCCGGGATGTAGTCGCGGATCCGGGCCACCGCGTCGAGGTCGCGGCCGACCTGCGCGTACGGCAGTCCGGCGGCGGTGACGTGCGCCGCGAGGCCGGGCGGGGCCGCCACCCGTACCTCGTGGCCGGCCGCTCGCAGTGCCCAGGCGAGCGGCACCATGGGGTAGAAGTGGGTCGGCCAGGCCCAGCTGACGAACAGCACACGCATCGGACGCCTCACCTCTCCCGTCCGGGCAGACCGGCCTCGCGGTGCGCCCGGGCCACCGTCTCCATGACGGCGATCCGCGCCTCCGTCGTGTCCGCGTACGGCGAGATCCCCAGCGTGGTGACCCCGGCTGCCGCGTACTCCGTGAGCCGGCGGGCGATCCGGCCGGGCGTGCCGAGGAGCGAGGTGGAGTCGATGAACTCCAGCGGCACGGCCGCCGCCGCACCGGCCGCGTCACCGGCCGTGAACCGGTCCTGCACCTCCTCGGCGGCCTTCCCGTACCCCAGTTGCGTGGCGAGCCGGAAGTAGAAGTTGCTCTCCCGGTCGCCGAGGCTCATGAACCGGGCGACGTACGGCCGGATCGGCGCGGCGGCCGCCGGGACGTCCTCGCCGACCGCTGCCGGGGCGGACAGGAAGGCGTCGAAGCCGTCCAGGTCCTTGTCCGCCCGGCGGCGGCCGGTGCCGATCGGGTCGAGCGCGCGCTTGGCGTGGTCGGGCGTGCAGAAAACGCCCACCCAGCCGTCGGCGATCTCCCCGGTCAGCTCCAGGCTGCGGGTGCCGACCGCGGCCAGGTAGACCGGCAGGTCGGCGCGGACCGGGCCCGGGTGCCGGAACGGCCCGGCGTCGCTGCCCGGCAGCGGCAGGGCGAAGTGGCGTCCCTGGTACGTCACCGGTTCCTGTGCCAGGGTCCGGCGCACGACCTCCACGTATTCCCTGGTCCTGGCGAGCGGCCGGGCGAACGGGGTGCCGTGCCAGCCCTCGGTGACATGGCTGTTGGAGATGCCGAGGCCGAGCCGGAACCGGCCGCCGGAGAGGCCGTCGAGGGTCGCCGCCGCGAGCGCCATGGCGACCGGGGTCCGCGCCGGGATCTGGATGACCGTGGACAGCAGACCGATCCGGCTGGTCCGCGCGGCCACCCAGCCGAGCACCGAGATCGCGTCGGAGCGGAAGCCTTCGGGAGCCGCCGCGACGTCGAAGCCGAGCCGCTCGGCCTCCTGCGCGGTGCGGGCGCAGTCCTCGGGAACAAGGTTGATCCCCAGTCGCATGGCGGGGTCACCCTTCCTTGTGGCCGATGACCAGCGAGTCGGTGTTGCTGAGCACCTTCGCCTCGGTACGGGCGAAGCCGACTTCGGCCATCCAGCCGCGGCACTCCTCGACGGAGTACTCGGAGCCGCCGTGGGTGACGAGCAGCATGTCGAGGCTGATCAGCAGGTTGACCAGGTCGGCGGGCCGCTCGTCGACCATCCGGTCGTACACGAGGAGCGCGCCGCCCGGCTCGACCGCCTCGTAGGCCTTGCGGATCAGGCCGAGGCGCTGCTCGGCGGACCAGTTGTGCAGCACATGGCCCATGACGAGGACCTGGCCGGAGGGCATCGGGTCGGCGAAGAAGTCGCCGCCGGTGAAGGAGATCCGGTCCTGGGCGCCGAGGCGCTTCATGTGGTCGTCGAAGGCGGGCGCGACATGCGGCAGGTCGAAGACTCGGGCGGTCAGGTGCGGGTGTGCTTCGAGGAGCAGCGCGGAGAGATTGCCGCGGGCTCCGCCGACGTCCACGAAGTCGGTGCGGTCCGCCCAGTCGAAGGCGGCGGCCAGCTTGGGCGCGACCTGGCTGTTGAGGGAGTCCATCATGGTGAGGAACTGGTCGAGGTGCTCGCGGCTGTCGGCCATCTGGGCGACGATGTCGCCGTCCTTGCCCTTCACCTGGGGCTCGCCGGTGCGCAGGGCGTCGGTGAGGTGGGTCCAAGCCGGGTAGAGCATGTTGTTGGCGCGCTCCAGGAAGCCGCCGGCGTAGGAGTTCTTGCCGCGGTCGAGGAAGCGGTCGGCGGCGGGGCTGTTGCGGTAGTGCTCGCCGTCCGCCTCGAGCACGCCGAGCGTGACGAGCGCCGTGACGAAGTCGCGGGCGCCGCGCGGGTGCAGCCCGATCGCTTCGGAGAGCTGCGGGAGCGTGCGGGGCTTCGCGGCGAGCGTCGAGAAGAGGTCCAGCTCCAGCGCGCTGAGCAGGATCTTTGCGTCGCAGAAGGTGGTACCGAGCCGGATGAGACCCTCGGGACTGGACGCATCCGCAGTGGAAGTGTGAGTCGTCACCGACGAAGTCCTTTCTCCTGATGACGGGACGCGTGGATGGTTCAGCACCCGCCTCGAAGCCCGCTGGAGCCTGCCGCCCCGCGTCGATCGCCCTCTCCGTCAACTGCCTTGGCACCAGCGGAAGTCGAGGCCCGGACGGCAGCATCCGGGGGCATCCGGGGGCGGGATTCCGCCGGTCGAGGAACAGGACGTGGGGAGAGACGTGATGACGGATCGGCGCGTGGCACTCGTCACCGGGGCCAATCGGGGGCTCGGCCGGGCGGTGGCCGCCGAACTGCTCGGCCGGGGGCTGCGGGTGGTGGTGACCGCCCGCGACGCCCGTGCCGCGGCCGACACCGCCCGTGAGCTCGGCCCGGGCGCGCAGGGCTGCGCCCTGGACGTGACGGACCCGGAGAGCATCGCGCGGGCCCGGGACACTGTCGGCCCGGTGGGCATCCTGGTCGGCAACGCCGGGGTGCTCCTGGAGGACGGCGCCGGCGATCCGCTGTCGGTGCCGGTGGAGGTGGTGGAGCGGACCCTCGAAGTGAATCTGCTCGGCTCGTGGCGGGTGGCGCAGGCCTTTGTGCCCGCCATGGTCGAACGCGGGTGGGGCCGGGTGGTGTTCGTGTCCAGCGGCACCGGCTCGTTCAGCAACGGCCTGTTCACCGGAAGCCCCGGTTACGCGGTGTCCAAGGCGGGCCTCAACGGCCTGACGCAGCTGCTCGCGACCACGACGGAGGGCACCGGCGTCCTGGTCAACGCTGTCAACCCGGGCCCGACCCGGACCCGGATGATGCCGGGCGGGCGGCGCAGCGCCGAGGAGGCCGCGGTGGACGTCGCGGACGCCGCGCTGCTCCCGGACGGCGGCCCGAGCGGGACGTTCCGCCGGGGCGGCCAGGTGCTCGGCTGGTGACGGACGGGGGCGCGGGCTGGCTCGGGCCTTGAGCCTTCCTCGATGCGGTGTTGGAACGGTGCCCCGACCGAGTGCCCTGACTGTGGGGCACGAGTCACCGAACCGAGCGAGGAGTTCGCCATGGACCACGGCGCCGGGCCGCGCCCGCCCTTCCGGGTGCTGCTCAGGATGGAGATCCGCCCGGGCACGGAGCGGGAGTTCGAGCGCACCTGGCTGGAGATCGGCCGGCGGATCGCCGTCGAGCCCGCCAACCTCGGCCAGGCCTTGATCCGGGACGTCGAGGACGCCGGGGTCTACTGGGTCATCACCGACTGGACCGACGAGCCCGCCTTCCGCGCCTTCGAGGCGAGCGCCGCGCACGTCGACAACCGGCGGCGCCTCCAGCCGTTCCGCACCGGCGGCGAGATGCGCCTCACGCAGGTCGTGCACCGGCTCAGGCCCGCCGCCGAGGCCCCGCCCACTGAGGCTCCCGCTCTCTGAACGGCGCCCCTTCGCCGTACCTCCCGCCCCTCCCCGACACCCAAGGAGCATCTCCCGTGACACGTCGTCTGTTCACCTCGGAGTCGGTCACCGAGGGCCACCCCGACAAGATCGCCGACCGGATCAGCGACACGATCCTCGACGCGCTGCTCGCCCAGGACCCCGGCTCGCGCGTCGCCGTGGAGACCCTGATCACCACCGGTCAGGTGCACGTCGCCGGCGAGGTCACCACCGCCGCGTACGCCGACATCGCGACCCTGGTCCGTGAGACCGTTCTGGACATCGGTTACGACTCCTCCGCGAAGGGCTTCGACGGCGCCTCCTGCGGCGTCTCGGTGTCCATCGGCGCGCAGTCGCCCGACATCGCGCAGGGCGTCGACACCGCCTTCGAGACCCGGGTCGAGGGCGCCGCCGACGAGCTGGACGCCCAGGGCGCCGGCGACCAGGGCCTGATGTTCGGCTACGCCTGCGACGACACGCCCGAGCTGATGCCGCTGCCGATCTCCCTCGCGCACCGGCTCTCCCGCCGCCTCGCCGAGGTCCGGCACGACGGCTCGCTGCCGTACCTGCGCCCGGACGGGAAGACGCAGGTCACCATCGAGTACGACGGCGACAAGGCGGTCCGCCTCGACACCGTGGTGGTCTCCTCCCAGCACGCCCCGGGCATCGGCCTGGACTCGCTGCTCGCCCCTGACGTCCGCGAGCTGGTGGTGGAGCCGGTACTCCAGGAGCTCTCGATCGAGACGGAGGGCTACCGGCTCCTGGTGAACCCCACCGGGCGTTTCGAGATCGGCGGCCCGATGGGCGACGCCGGCCTCACCGGCCGCAAGATCATCGTCGACACGTACGGCGGCATGGCACGGCACGGCGGCGGCGCCTTCTCCGGCAAGGACCCGTCGAAGGTCGACCGCAGCGCCGCCTATGCCATGCGCTGGGTCGCGAAGAACGTCGTCGCGGCGGGCCTCGCCAAGCGCTGCGAGGTGCAGGTCGCGTACGCCATCGGCAAGGCCGAGCCCGTCGGGCTCTTCGTCGAGACGTTCGGCACCGAGAGCGTGCCGCTCGACCGGATCCAGCGGGCGGTCCTGGAGGTCTTCGACCTCCGCCCGGCCGCGATCATCCGCGGCCTGGACCTGAAGCGGCCGATCTACGCGCAGACCGCCGCGTACGGGCACTTCGGCCGCGAACTCCCGGAGTTCACCTGGGAGCGCACCGACCGCGCCCAGAAGCTGGCCGCCGCGGCGCGTGCCGTCTGACCACCCGACTCCCCCCGACTTCCCCCGACTTCCCGAGGACCCGAGGAGGTAGCCCGGTGCGTATCGCTGTCACCGGCTCGATCGCCACCGACCATCTGCTGACCTTCCCCGGCCGGTTCGCCGACCAGTTGCTCGCCGACCGCCTGGAGAACGTCTCGCTGTCCTTTCTCGCCGACGCCATGGAGGTACGGCGGGGCGGGGTCGCGGCCAACATCGCCTTCGGCCTGGCCCGGCTCGGGCTCGCTCCCGTCCTGGTCGGCGCGGCCGGCCTCGACTTCGCCGACTACCAGGTGTGGCTGAAGCAGCACGGCGTGGTCGTCGACCACGTACGGATCAGCGACACCCTGCACACCGCCCGCTTCGTCTGCACCACGGACCTGGACCAGAGCCAGATAGCCACCTTCTACGCCGGGGCGATGGCAGAGGCCCGCGAGATCGACCTGCGGGCCGTCCTCACCCGGAACGGGCGGCTCGACCTGGTGCTCGTCTCGCCGGACGACCCCGAGGCCATGCTGCGGCACGCACGGGCGTGCCGCGAGCTCGACGTGCCCTTCGCCGCCGACCCGTCCCAGCAGCTGGCCCGGCTCGACGGCGAGCAGGTGCGTGAACTCGTCGACGGGGCACGGTTCCTGTTCACCAACGAGTACGAGACCGCGCTGCTCCTGGAGAAGACCGGCTGGAGCGAGGCGGAGGTGCTGGCCCGGGTCGGCACCTGGGTCACCACGCTCGCCGCCGACGGCGTCGCGATCGGACGCGCCGGGCAGCCCGTACTCACCGTGCCCGCCGTCCCGGCGGCTGCGGTCGCCGACCCGACCGGCGTCGGCGACGCCTTCCGGGCCGGCTTCCTCGCCGGGATCTCCCGGGACTGGCCGCTGGAGCGCTCGGCGCGCCTCGGCTGCGCCCTGGCCACCACGGTCCTGGAGTCGGTCGGCACCCAGGAGTACCCGCTGTCCGCGCAGACCCTGCTCCACCGTCTTGCCGCCACGTACGGCACCGAGGCGGCCGAGGAGATCGCCCCGGGGCTCACGGGCATCACGGAGGTGGCCGGCTGATGGGACGCGAACCGGAGGCACTGCGCGAGGCCCTGGCCACCCGGGTCGTGGTGGCCGACGGAGCGATGGGCACCATGCTCCAGGCGCAGGACCCGAGCCCGGCGGACTTCCAGGACCTGGAGGGCTGCAACGAGATCCTGAACGTGACCCGCCCGGACATCGTGCGGTCGGTCCACGAGGCCTACTTCGCGGTCGGCGTCGACTGCGTGGAGACCAACACCTTCGGTGCCAACCACGCGGCGCTCGGCGAGTACGGAATCACGGAACGGATCGCCGAACTGTCCGAGGCCGGCGCCCGCATCGCCCGCGAGGCCGCGGACGCGTGCGCGGCACGGGACGGGCGGACCCGCTGGGTGCTCGGCTCGATCGGCCCCGGCACCAAGCTGCCGACCCTCGGCCACACCACGTTCGACGTGATCCGCGAGGGCTACCGGCAGAACGCGGCCGGCCTGATCGCGGGCGGCGCGGACGCGCTGCTCGTGGAGACCAGCCAGGACCTGCTCCAGGCCAAGGCCGCGGTCCTCGGCTGCAAGCAGGCGCTGGCCGAGGCGGGCCTCGACCTGCCGGTCTTCGCCCAGGTGACGGTGGAGGCGACGGGCACGATGCTGCTCGGCTCCGAGATCGGGGCGGCGCTGACGGCGTTGGAGCCGCTGGGCGTGGACTTCATCGGTCTGAACTGCGCCACCGGGCCGGCGGAGATGAGCGAGCATCTGCGTCATCTCGCCCGGCACGCCGGGGTGGGCCTGTCGTGCATGCCGAACGCCGGACTCCCGGTGCTCGGCAAGGACGGCGCCCACTACCCGCTGTCTCCGGAGGAACTGGCCGACGCCCACGACACCTTCACCCGCGAGTACGGGCTGTCGCTCGTGGGCGGCTGCTGCGGTACGACGCCGGAGCATCTGCGTGCGGTGGTGGACCGGGTACGGGGCCGGGCCCTGACCCCGCGCGCGCCGCGGCCGGAGGCGGCGGCCGGGTCGCTCTACCAGACGGTGCCGTTCCGGCAGGACACCTCGTACCTCGCGATCGGTGAGCGGACCAACGCCAACGGCTCGAAGAAGTTCCGCGAGGCCATGCTCGCCGGCGACTGGCAGGCGTGCGTGGAGATCGCCCGGGACCAGATCCGCGACGGCTCCCACCTGCTCGACCTGTGCGTGGACTATGTCGGCCGGGACGGCGTCGCGGACATGCGGGAGATCGCGGGCCGCCTCGCGACCGCCTCCACGCTGCCGATCGTGCTCGACTCCACCGAACCGGAGGTGCTGCGGGCGGGCCTGGCGATGCTGGGCGGCCGGGCGGTGCTCAACTCGGTGAACTACGAGGACGGCGACGGGCCCGACAGCCGCTTCGGGCGGATCGCCGCACTGGCCCGTGAGCACGGCGCCGCGCTGATCGCGCTGACGATCGACGAGGAGGGCCAGGCTCGGACGGCGGAGAAGAAGGTCGAGATCGCCTCACGCCTTATCGCGCAGCTCACCACCGAGTACGGGATCGCGGAGTCCGCGATCCTGGTCGACTGCCTGACGTTCACGCTGGGCACCGGCCAGGAGGAGTCGCGCAGGGACGGCGTCGAGACGATCGAGGCGATCCGTGAGCTGAAGCGCCGTCACCCGGACGTCCAGACCACGCTGGGGCTCTCCAACATCTCCTTCGGCCTCAACCCGGCCGCCCGCGCCGTCCTGAACTCCGTGTTCCTCGACGAGTGCGTGAAGGCGGGCCTGGACTCGGCGATCGTTCCCGCGTCGAAGATCCTGCCAGTGGCACGGATCCCGGAGGAGCAGCGCGAGACCGCCCTCGACCTGGTGTACGACCGGCGGCGGGACGGCTACGACCCCTTGGCGCGGCTGCTCGCCCTCTTCGACGGCGTCAGCTCCGCCTCGGCGAAGGCGTCCAGGGCGGAGGAACTGCTCGCGCTTCCGCTGGAGGAGCGGCTGAAGCGGCGGATCGTCGACGGGGAGAGGAACGGTCTGGAGGCCGATCTGGACGCGGCGCTCGCCGAGCGGCCGGCCCTGGAGATCGTCAACGACGTGCTGCTGGACGGGATGAAGACGGTCGGTGAGCTGTTCGGCTCGGGGCAGATGCAGCTGCCGTTCGTGCTCCAGGCGGCCGAGGTCATGAAGACCGCGGTGGCCTACCTCGAACCGCACATGGAGAAGTCCGACGCGGGCGGGAAGGGCACGATCGTCCTGGCCACCGTCAAGGGCGATGTGCACGACATCGGCAAGAACCTGGTCGACATCATCCTGTCGAACAACGGCTACAACGTGGTCAATATCGGCATCAAGCAACCGGTGTCGGCGATCCTGGAGGCCGCCGACGAACACCGTGCCGATGTGATCGGGATGTCGGGCCTGTTGGTGAAGTCCACGGTGATCATGAAGGAGAACCTGGAGGAGCTGAACGGCCGAGGGCTGGCCGCGAAGTACCCGGTGATCCTGGGTGGGGCCGCGCTGACCAGGGCGTATGTCGAGCAGGACCTGCACGAGCTGTACGACGGCGAGGTCCGCTACGCACGCGACGCCTTCGAGGGCCTCAGGCTCATGGACGCCCTTGTCTCCGTCAAACGCGGCGTTCCCGGGGCCGTACTGCCCGAGCTGCGCGGGCGCCGGGTGGCCAAGACCAGGGCGACTCCGCGGGCCGAGGCGCCGCTGCCCGGGGGCCGTTCGGACGTGGCCGCCGACAATCCCGTACCGGAGCCGCCGTTCCTCGGGACAAAGGTCGTCAAGGGCATCCAGCTGGCCGAGTACGCGTCGTGGCTGGACGAGGGCGCGCTGTTCAAGGGCCAATGGGGCCTGAGGGAAAAGGAGTTGATCGAGTCGGAGGGCCGGGCGCGGCTGCGCGGCTGGCTGGACCGGCTGCAGACCGACCGGCTCCTCGAAGCCGCCGTGGTCTACGGCTACTTCCCCTGTGTGTCCAAGGGGGACGACCTGATCGTCCTGGACGAGGACGGAAGCGAGCAGACCCGCTTCTCCTTCCCCCGCCAGGGACGGGGCCGCCGCCTCTGCCTCGCCGACTACTTCCGGTCGGAGGAGTCCGGCAAGACCGACGTCGTCGCCCTCCAGATCGTCACCGTCGGCTCCCGTATCGGAGAGGAGACGGCGAAGCTGTTCGCCGCCGACTCCTACCGCGACTACCTCGAACTCCACGGTCTTTCCGTGCAGTTGGCCGAGGCCCTGGCCGAGTACTGGCACGCCCGGGTGCGCGGCGAGTGGGGCATCGGCGGCGCCGACCCGGCCGGACTGGAGGGGATGCTGCGCACCGAGTACCAGGGCTGCCGCTACTCCCTCGGCTACCCCGCCTGCCCCGACCTGGAAGACCGCGCCAAGATCGCGGAACTCCTCCGCCCCGAGCGGATCGGGGTGGCGCTGTCGGAGGAGTTCCAGCTGCACCCGGAGCAGTCCACGGACGCCTTCGTCGTCCACCACCCCGAGGCGACCTACTTCAACGCGGGAGGCCACGGATGACCTCGACGATCTCGCTGGGCGAACTCCTCGCGAGCGGACGGCGCTCCTTCTCCTTCGAGTTCTTCCCGCCGAAGACCGACAAGGGCGAGCGAACCCTCTGGAACGCCATCCGGCGCGTGGAGGCCCTCGCTCCGACCTTCGTCTCCGTGACGTACGGCGCCGGCGGCTCCTCCCGGGACCGTACGGTGTCCATCACCGAGCGGATCCTGACAGACACCACCCTTCAGCCCGTCGCCCATCTGACGGCCGTCGGCCACTCGGTCACCGAGCTCCGCCGGATCGTCGGCCGCTACGCCGACGCCGGGATCCACGATGTCCTCGCTCTGCGCGGCGACCCTCCGGGCGACCCGCGGGGCACGTGGACCCCGCACCCCGAGGGACTCTCCTACGCGGCCGAGCTGGTCGAACTGCTCAAGAGCGTCGGATCGTTCACCGTCGGCGTCGCGGCCTTCCCGGAGCGGCACCCGCGCTCGCCCGACTGGGACAGCGACATCAAGCACTTCGTCGCCAAGTGCAAGGCGGGGGCGGACTACGCCATCACCCAGATGTTCTTCGACCCGGAGGACTACCTGCGGCTACGGGACCGGGTCGCGGCGGCCGACTGTGACACCCCGATCATCCCGGAGATCATGCCGGCCACCCGCTTCGACCAGATCTGCCGCTTCGCCGAGCTGAGCAGCGCTGCTTTTCCGCCGGCCTTGGCCCGGCGCCTGGAGGCGGCTCGCGGACGCCCCGAGGAAGGGCACCGGATCGGTGTCGCCCACGCGACCGCGATGGGCGAGCGGCTGCTCGCCGAGGGCGCGCCTGGACTGCACTACATCACGCTCAACAGTTCGTCCGCCGCGGTGGAGATCCACCGCAATCTCGTTCCCGGACGGACCTCTCCCCTGCTCACCGCCGCCTGACGACTGGAGTCGACATGCCGTCTTCCGAGCTCACCCACGATTTCAAGGTCGCGGACCTCTCACTGGCCGCGTTCGGCCGCAAGGAGATCACCCTTGCCGAGCACGAGATGCCCGGCCTGATGGCGATCCGCCGCGAGTACGCGGCCAGCCGGCCCCTCGCCGGCGCCCGCATCACCGGCTCCCTGCACATGACGGTGCAGACCGCCGTCCTCATCGAGACCCTGGTCGCCCTCGGCGCGGAGGTCCGCTGGGTGTCCTGCAACATCTTCTCCACCCAGGACCACGCCGCCGCGGCCATCGCCGCCGCCGGCATCCCGGTCTTCGCCTGGAAGGGCGAGACCCTGGAGGAGTACTGGTGGTGCACCGAGCAGGCGCTCACCTGGCCCAGTGGTGAGGGCCCGAACATGATCCTGGACGACGGCGGCGACGCCACCCTCCTCGTCCACAAGGGCGTCGAGTACCAGAAGGCGGGCGCCGTGCCGGACCCCTCGACCGCCGACAACGACGAGTTCCGCATCATCCTGGAACTCCTCAAGAACTCCACCCTGGACTGGGCCTCCCTCGCCGCCGGCATCAAGGGCGTCACCGAGGAGACCACCACCGGTGTCCACCGCCTCTACGAGATGCACCGCGACGGCGCCCTGCTCTTCCCCGCCATCAACGTGAACGACGCCGTCACCAAGTCCAAGTTCGACAACAAGTACGGCTGCCGTCACTCCCTGATCGACGGCATCAACCGTGCGACGGACGTCCTGATCGGCGGCAAGACCGCCGTGGTCTGCGGTTACGGCGATGTCGGCAAGGGCTGCGCCGAGTCCCTGCGCGGCCAGGGCGCCCGCGTCATCGTCACCGAGATCGACCCGATCTGCGCGCTCCAGGCGGCGATGGACGGCTACCAGGTCACCACCCTGGACGAGGTCGTCGAGACCGCCGACATCCTCATCACGACCACGGGCAACAAGGACATCATCATGGCGTCCGACATCGCCCGCATGAAGCACCAGGCGGTCGTCGGGAACATCGGGCACTTCGACAACGAGATCGACATGGCGGGTCTGGCGAAGATCCCCGGGATCGTGAAGGACGAGGTCAAGCCGCAGGTCCACACCTGGACCTTCCCCGACGGCAAGGTCGTCATCGTGCTGTCCGAGGGCCGTCTGCTCAACCTGGGCAACGCCACCGGACACCCGTCCTTCGTGATGTCGAACTCCTTCGCGGACCAGACCCTGGCCCAGATCGAGCTCTTCGCGAAGACCGCCGACTACCCCACCGGCGTCTACACACTCCCCAAGCACCTGGACGAGAAGGTCGCCCGCCTCCACCTCGACGCGCTCGGGGTGAAGCTGACGACCCTGCGCCCGGAGCAGGCCACGTACATCGGTGTCCCGGTCGACGGCCCGTACAAGCCCGACCACTACCGCTACTGAGCCCCAGCACACCCGCAAAGGCGCCGGCCGCCGAGGAAGATCCTCGGCGCCCGGCGCCTTTCGCTGTCCCGTATCCCGTATCCCGTCGGTTAACGGGCAAGGAGTCGTACGAGCACCGCCCTCAGGGTGTCGCGGGCGAAGATCGGTACGTCCGCGCAGCGCCAGGCGACCACGCCGTCCGGCCACACCAGGACCGCGCCCTGTGCCGTCACCCCGTACAGCCCCGGCCAGCGGTCGTCGACGTCGATCAGCTCGGCGCCGATGCCGTGCACCGTGAGCGGCAGGTCCAGCTCGTGCGCGACGGCCCGGGCGGCCTCCTGCCAGGCACGGTTGTCGGGCCCGGTGAGCAGGACGGGCCGGTCGCCGAACAGGTCGAGCACGGAGAGTTCGGCGCCGCCCCGGCGCAGCCGCAGGTGCGGGGCCCGGCCGCCCGGCCGCCCGTCGTTCTCGGCCGACCACACGCCGTATCCGGGCAGCACGCCCTCGTCCCACGGGGCGACGGCCGAGGAGCGGTAGCGCCAGGACAGCCACACCTGGGCGTCCTCGACGATGCCGGGGTGCACGGGCGGCCGTTCGCCGGCTCCGCCGGTGAGCCGCGGCCGGTCCTTGGAACGCAGGGCGGCCTGCTCGACGGTGGCCCGGCAGATCGGCCGGCGCTCCTCGTCGTAGCTGTCGAGCAGCGCCTCTCCCGCCCAGCCGTCGAGGACGGCGGCAAGCTTCCAGGCCAGGTTGTGCGCGTCCTGGATGCCGGTGCTGGAGCCGAAGCCGCCGCTGGGCGGCATCACATGGGCGGCGTCGCCGACCAGGAAGACCCTCCCGTCGCGGAATCGGCCCGCGGTCCTGGCCGCGCCGTCCCACGGCGAGACGGAACGGATCCGCGGTCGCAGTCCTGGCACCCCGGTGGCCGCCCGCACCAGTTCGGCGCAGCGTTCCTCGGTGAAGGACTCCGGGTCGGTGGTCTCCGGGTCGTACGCGACGTGCAGCAGCCACTCGGAGGCGTTGTCCAGCGGCACCAGGGCGCCGCGCACCTCTTCGCCTGCCGTGTAGCACATCAGGAAGCGGCGGCCGGCGAGCGGTGCGGTGAGGTCGGCGTCGAAGTGGATGTTGAGGTAGTGGCCGAGGGTCTCGCCGTCGAAGGCGATGCCCAGAGTCTCCCGGATGCCGCTGTGGGCGCCGTCGGCTGCGACGAGGTAGCGGGCCTCGATGGTGCGCTCGGCGCCGGTGCCGCGGTCCCGGACCAGGGCGGTGAGCCCGGCGCCGTTCTGGGTGAAGGAGACCAGCTCGGTGCTGAAGCGCAGGGCGACGCCGAGCCGTTCGGCGCGGCCCCGCAGCACGTCCTCCAGCTCGCCCTGGTGGCACAGGCACCAGCCGGTCGGGGACAGCGAGCCGATGTCGGCGCCCACGTCCATGACGTACTTCTCGTCCAGCACGCCCAGTTCGGGACCCGCGAGCGAACGGGCCGCGATGACGCCGGAGTTGCCGGCGAGCAGCCGGGCCGAGGGGGTGCTCCGCAGCTCGTCCTCGACGCCGGCGGCGCGCATCAGCTCCATGGCCCGCGGATGCACTCCGCGGGCCCTGGGGTGTCCGGACAGTTCGGGCCGCCGCTCGACCAGCAGGCAGTCCACGCCCTGCTGGGCGAGGAAGACGGCGGCGGAGAGACCCGCGATCCCTCCGCCGACCACCAGGACGTCGGTGTTCCGGAGCGTGCTCCGGGTGGTGCTCAGTACCATGTCACCCTCCTTCTCCTTGCCTCGGTCAGGCGCCGGGTCGGGCGCCGGGCCGGTGCTCGACGAGCACGGACGCGTCCTTGTCTCCGTCGCCGGCCGCGAGCACCTCAGCGAACCGCTCGTGCACCACGTCGAGGACGGGCATCGCGGCTCCGTGCTCGGCGGCCGCCGCCAGGGCGATCCGGAGGTCCTTCGCCATGAGCTCGGAGCGGAAGAAGGCCGGCTCGTAGCTCCGTTCGAGCATCAGGTCGGCGCGGAAGCGCAACACGAGCGAGCTGAAGCCGCTGGACGCGACGACGCCGATGAGCTGGTCCCGGTCGAGGCCGGCCGCGGTGCCGTAGGCGACGGCCTCGGCGAGGGCCGCGACCTGGGAGCCGAGCAGCAGGTTCAGGATGAGCTTGAGGCTGGTCGCGGTGCCGGGCGCGCCGACGTGGACGATCTCGCTGCCGAGGGCCTCCAGGACCGGGCGGACCTCGGCCAGGTCGTCCGGGTCCCCGGAGACGAAGACCCGCAGCTGGCCCTTGCGGGCCTGCAGCGGGTTGCCGACGACGCAGGCCTCGACCCGGCGCAGGCCCTTGTCGGCGAGCCGGGCGGCGGCCTCGCGGGCGTAGCCCGGGGACACGGTGGAGGTGTCGACGACGACGGAGCCGGGGGCGAGGACCGGGACCACCCGGTCGAACAGGACCTCCTCGACGGCCTTCTCGTCGCTGAGGCTGAGCAGGACCAGGCGGTGGCCGGCCGCAGCGTCCTCGGGGGCGGCGGCCGGCCGGGCGCCCGCCTCGGCGAGCGGCGCGGTCTTCTGCGCGGTGCGGTTGTGGACGGTCAGCGTGTGCCCGGTCTCGAGCAGCCGCCGGGCCATGCCGCCGCCCATGCTGCCGAGCCCGATGAACGCCAACTGACGCTCTTCCATGGTGGGTTCTCTCCTCTTCCGTTCGGTACGTGGAGGGGTGGCCGTCCGGTCAGTACGCGGCGTCCACCTCGTACACCGCGAAGGGGACGGGCGTGCGGGTGTCGCGGAAGGGCCGCAGCGGGGCGGTGTCCTGGCGGTGCTCGGCGCCGGCCTCCCAGGCCAGGAAGGCCTGCATGGACTCCCAGCGGCTCATCACGGCGAGCGTGGTGGGGTCGGCGGGGCTGCGCAGCAGCTCGTTGCCGAGCATGCCGGGCACCTTCGCGAGCCGTTCGCTGACCTGGTGGTAGGCCTCGCGGACGGCGGCGAGCTGCCCCTCGTCGTACGCGGCCTGGTAGACGATCACCCGGACCCCGCCGCCCCCGTCGCGGTCATCGGCGGGCATCGGCGGGCGCCCTGCCCTCGATGCCGTGGAGCACCCGCATGACGTGGAAGGTGCCGCCCTTGCGGTACGGGTGGAGGGTGGCCCGGTGCTCCAGGTGGGCGGGGCTGTTCTCGAACTCGCGGAACCGCGGCTCGTTCACCCAGTCGCTGACGATGACATAGGTGCTGTCCGGGCCCTCCTCGCGGGCCAGCGACTGGCCGAGGTTGGCCGGGTGGCCGGTGACCGCCTCGGTCCCCGCCAGCCAGGCCTTCTCGAAGTCGGCCTCCTTGCCCGGCTCGATCTCCATACGCAGCATCACCCGGAAGGTCATCAGGAGATCCCCCCGTCGACGCCGATGGTGTTGCCGGTGACATAGCGGGACAGGTCGCTGGCGAGCCACAGCACGGCGCCGGCCACCTCGTCGGGGGTGCCGAGCCGGCCGAGGGCGGTCTTGGCGCCGTACCGCTCGGTCATCACCTTCTGCTGCTCCGCGGGCATAGCGTGGAAGTTCTCGGTCTCGATCACGCCGAGCACGAGGAGGTTGAAGCGGATGCCCTGCGCGCCGAACTCCTTGGCCAGGGAGCGGTTCAGGCCGGCCAGTGCGGCCTTGGTGGCGGTGTAGTGGGCGCGCAGCGGGATGCCGGCCTCGACGGCGCGGGAGCCGACGGTCACCACGGAGGAGCCGGCGCCGAGCAGCGGCAGGGCGTACTGGATGACGAGGTGGGCGCCGGTGACGTTGGTGGCGAAGATGCGCTGCCACTCCTCCAGCGGGAGGTCCGCGTACGGGATGTGGCTGATGGTGCCGGCGTTGTTGACGAGCAGGTCGAGGCGGTCGCCGTGCAGTTCGCGCACCTTGCCGAGCAGGGCGGCGATGTCCTCGGGCCGGGACAGGTCGGCGCGCAGCACATGGTGATCGCCGCCGGTCTCCTTGAGCTCCCGCTCCAGCGAGGCGACGTGGTCGCTCTCGTTCTGGTAGCAGGTGACGACGTCGACGCCGGCGCGGGCGAGCGCCAGGACGACGCCCCGGCCGACACCGCGGGTGCCGCCGGTGACCAGGGCCTTCTTGCCCCGCAGTTCGAGGTCCATGGAGATTCCCTTCGGGCTGAATGGCGAAAGTCAGAGCAGAAAGCCGAGCGCCGTGCAGTTGACGGCGAGGGCGAGGAGCGTGATCCAGCTGCGCCGGCTGTTCCAGGCGCCCCATTCGGGGCGCGGGTCCTTGAAGTCGACGGGCAGGTTGTCCGGGTCGAGGGTGCGCATCCAGCGGTTGACCGGCGCGTTCTTGGTGACGGCGATGACCGGGGTGGTCGCGGTGAGGAGGGCGGCGACGGCGAAGAGCACCCGGGCGGCCGGGTCTGGCGCCGCAACCGCCAGGACGACGTCCAGGACGACCGTGCCGATCAGGCAGACCGGCATGGTCGGGTCGTAGCGCCGGCCGAGGAACGCGTGGGCGTAGACATAGCGGTTCACCGGCAGGGAGGCCATGTAGGGGAAGCCGCCGAGCTGGGTGCCGAGCATCACGCCGGCCGCGAGGCCGTTGGCCAGCAGGAGCAGGGGGGCGAGTACGTTCAGCACGGCCGGCTCCTCAGCGGGTCAGGGCCCGTGCCGCGGCCTCGACCCGCTCCTTGATGAGCGCCATCTGCACCTTGGTGTTGGCGTTGAGGTGCTCGGTCATCGCCTCGTCGGTCGCCGGGGCCTGGGGCTTCATGTGGAAGTCCTGCACCCAGCGCATCCGCACGCCGCCGCCGGGCTCCTCGGTGTACTTCCAGAAGATGTGCATGAATTCGAAGGGGCCGGTCTCGACGCGCTCGGCGCGCACCGTGCGGGTGGCCGGGTCGCCGGTGCGCCGGGAGACCCAGCTCCAGACGTTGCCGTCCTCGTCGGGGTGCATGGTGAGGCGGAAGACGACGGTGTCGCCTTCGCGCTCGATGACCTCGGCGGAGGCGTACTCGCTGAACAGGTTCGGCCAGCCGGGGACGTCGTTGGTGATGTCCCACACGACGTCCATCGGGGCGTCGATGACGATGTGGTTGTCGGTGTGTCCTGCCATGGGAACTCCGTAGGTCTCCGTAGGTCGTCTGCGGTGGGTTCTGCGGCCTTCAGCGGCCGAGCACCAGGGCGGAGGCGAAACCGCCGTGGCCGCGCGCCAGGACCAGTGCGTGGCGCAGCGGCAGCTCCCGCGGGGCGCCGGTGACCAGGTCGATGTCCAGGCCCGGGGCGGGCTCGTGGACGTGGGCGGTGTGCGGGACGACGCCATCGCGCAGCGCGAGCAGCGCGGTGGCCACGTCGAGCGGCGCGCCGCCGCCGTAGAGCCGGCCGGTGAGCGTCTTGGGCGCGGTGACGGGCACGCCGCGCGGACCGAACAGCGCGGTGATCGTCTCCGCCTCGTCGCGGTCGTCGGGCGGGTTCCCGGCGGCGTCGGCGAAGACGACGTCGATGTCGGCGGGCGTGAGGCCGGCGTCGGCGAGGGCCTGTGCGGCGGTACGGCGCAGGGCGCGCAGCCGGCCGGACCCGGGGGCCGGGTCGAAGCCCGCGGCGTGGCCGAGTACTCGCCCGTAGCCCGTGCCCAGGCCGCGCTCGGCGGCGGCCTCGGCGGTCTCCAGGACGAGGATCGCGCCGCCCTCGCCGGGCAGGTGGCCGGAGGCCTCGGCGGCGAAGGGCAGGTAGGCGCGTTCCGGGTCCGGGACGGTGGACAGCCGGCCGGTGGTGAGCTGGGCCGTCAGGCCGTACGGGCAGAGCGAGGCGTCGGTGCCGCCGGTGACGACCAGGCACGAACCGCCGCGCAGCAGCCGCCGGGCCTGGGCGATGCCGTCGAGGCCGCCGGCCTGCTCGCAGGCGAGAACACCGCACGGGCCGCGCATCTTGTGCCGGATGGAGAGCTGTCCGGTGGTGGCGGCGTAGAACCAGGCGATGGACTGGTAGGCGCCGACCCAGCCGGGGTCGTGCTGGTAGAGGGCGGTCATCTCCTTCTGTCCGAACTCGGTGCCACCGGAGGACGAGGAGGTCACCACGGCCATCTCGTACTCGCCGATGGCGTCGAGGTCGGCGCCGCTGTCGGAGAGGGCGTCCTCGCCGGCCGCCAGGGCGAGGTGCGTCCAGTGGTCGGTCTGCACGATCAGCCGGCTGGGCACCTGCTCGGCGGTGTCGAAGCCGGGGACCTGCCCGGCGTACCGCACCGGGTAGGGGCTCGGGTCGAAGCGGCCGATCCGGCCGATTCCGGACTTGCCGGCCAGGACCGAGGCCCAGTGCGCGGCGACGCCGATGCCGGTGGGCGCGACGATGCCAAGACCCGTGACGACGGGGGCGCTCGCGACGGTCGTCATGGTCTCTCTCCTTTCACGCGGCCCGGGCGATGCCGGGGCGGGCCAGGACCATGGCGCTCTGGAATCCGCCGAAACCGCTGCCGACGGTGAGCACGGTGTCCATGGCGTGCTCCCGGGCGGTCACGGGCACGTAGTCCAGGTCGCAGAGCGGGTCCCGGGTCTTCAGGTTGGCCGTCGGCGGCACCACCTGGCGGTCGAGGGCCAGGGCGCAGGCGGCCACCTCGATGGAGCCGATGGCGCCCAGCGAGTGCCCGATCATCGACTTGATGGAGCTGACCGGGATGTCGTAGGCGTGCTGCCCCAGGCTGCGCTTGAACGCGGCCGTCTCGTGGCGGTCGTTCTGCTTGGTGCCGGAGCCATGCGCGTTGATGTAGTCGACGGCGGTGGGGTCGAGCCGGGCCCGGTCCAGGGCGACGGTGACGGCCTCGGCCAGCTCGCGGCCGTCGGGCTTGAGACCGGTCATGTGGTGCGCGTTGCTGCGGCTGGCGAAGCCGACGATCTCGGCGTAGATCCGGGCGCCGCGGGCCAGCGCCGCCTCGCGCTCCTCCACGACCAGGACGGCGGCGCCCTCGCCGAGCACGAAGCCGTCGCGGTCGCCGTCGAAGGGGCGGGAGGCGTGCTCCGGGTCGGCGTTGTTCGAGGTGGTCGCCTTGATCGCGTCGAAGCAGGCGGAGGTGATGGGCGAGATGGGGGCGTCGGTGGCGCCGGTGATGACGATGTCGGCCGTGCCCTCCTCGATGAGCTGCACGCCGTGCCCGACGGAGTCCAGACCGGAGGTGCAGCCCGTGGAGATCAGCGCGACCGGGCCCTCGGCGCCGGTCTCCCAGGCGACCTCGACGGCGAGGGTCGACGGCACCATGTAGCCGTACAGGTGCGGCACGCCGTACTCGTGGTCGACGAGCCACCGCCGGCCGCCGTCGGAGAGGGTGACGTACTCCTCCTCCAGGCCCATGGTGCAGCCGACGGCGCTGCCCAGGGAGACTGCGATCCGCGCGGGGTCGAGGGCGGACAGCTCGATGCCGCTGTCGGCGACCGCCTCGCGGGCGGAGACCACGGCGAACTGGGCGGCCCGGTCCATGCGGCGGATCTGCCGGGCGGTGAGGCCGGCGGCCGCCGGGTCGAAGTCGGCCTCGGCGGCGACCTGCGAGCGGAACGGGGCCGGGTCGAACAGGGTGATCCGTCGGGTGGCCGTGCGGCCCTCGGACAGCGTCCGCCAGAAGGCCTCCCGGCCCACCCCGCCCGGCACGACCGCGCCGATGCCGGTGATGACGGCCCGTCGGGTCACCGGGCACCGCCCACGTCCGGGTTGGCCTGCTCGGGGCGCTGCGCCTGCTCGGTGTCGACGTGGCCGAGCTCGGGGCGCGGCGCGAGCGGCGACAGGTGGAAGGCGCAGCGGGCGGTGGCGTCACCGGTGTTGACGAGGCGGTGGCGGACGCCGATCGGCACGCACAGCGAGTCGCCGGGGCCGAGCGTGACGACGTCCTTGCCGTCCAGGGTCATCTCCAGGGTGCCCTCGACGACGTGCAGGAACTCCTCGGAGTACGGGTGGTAGTGCTCGGTGATCCAGTCGCCGGGTTCCAGGCCGAGGACGCCGCCGAAGCCGGAGGTGCAGCCGACCGTCTTGGGGCTGAGGGTGACGCGGATGTCTCCGCCGCGCTTGGTGTTGGCCGCGACCTTGTCGGCGGCCACCTTCACGGTGCGGGTGATGGCGGTGGTCACTGGATCCGTCCTCCGTCCTTGGTCCAGATGTAGAAGGGCGTGGCCATCGCGTCCTTGGGTTCCTTCCAGTCCGGGTCGTACGGCTCCACGCACTCGGCGAGCTTGGTGTTGATGTCGTCGTAGAGCGGGTGGCTGCGGGCGCGGTAGAGGTTCGCGCCGATGTCGCCGTCGGCCTCGACCAGGTGGAAGTACAGGCCGTGGAACCGGAACAGGGTGCGGCGGCTCACGCCGATCATGTGCGGCAGGTCGGTGGCGTCGGACTCCTCGAAGATCCTCGCGATGTCGTCCGTCCGGTCCGGCCGCAGCTTGGCGACGATCAGAGTGCGGTGCACGGGTCCTCCCGATGGTCGGTGGTCACGGGAGAACGTCGCACCGGGGTCTGGAGGGCCGCTCGAAGTCCTGTCCAGAGAGTCGAGGTCCGCCGCTGGTACGGGGGACTTCGAGCGGGGCCCGAGGCGGTCGGGCTTGCCTGTCGGGAACATCCACGACAGCAGGTGAGGGAAAGGGCACGGGCATGCCGTTCGCAGCGATCACGTACGACATCAAGCCGGGGTACGAGAAGGAACTCGCCGAGATCTTCGGCGACTTCAAGCGGGTGCGCAGCAGCCGGGTCGAGGACGCCTCGGGCGATCAGGCCGGCACGATCCTGGCCACCGCGGTGTTCCTGCGCGACGACACTTTGGTCCGGGTCATCGAGTACACCGGCGACCTGGAGGCCGTCGCCCGGCACATGGCCGCGCAGCCGGGCGTGCGCGAGGTGGAGCGGAAGCTGAAGCCGTATCTGACCCGGCCCCGGGACACGGACACGGTCGAGGGCTTCGTGGCCACCTTCAAGCGCAGTCTGCTGACCACGGTCGCGCAGATCTCCGTACGGGACCTGCCCGCGCGGGCATGACGCAGCACCCATCGGGCCGCCCTCCGGGAGTCCCGGGAGTGCGGCCCGATGGGTGTGACAGATGGTCAGGTCATGGTAAGCGCGGCCCCGTTGAGGATCAGGGCCAGGACGGCCAGGGCGGTGCGCAGATAGTGGAACCGGCGCCACAGCGGGCGCGGGTCCTCCCAGTCCGTCGGGATGACTGCCGGGTCGGTGATCGCCTTGACGCGGCGGTTGATGGGGACGTTGCACAGATGGGACACCCCGGACACGCCGAGCAGCAGCACCGCGGCGACCGCGAACAGCGGGCGCGCGGCGCCGTCGGCCGCCACGGCGAGCACCCCGTCGGCCAGGATGCTGCTCAGCACGATGACGGGCATCGTGGGGTCCCAGTTGCGGCCGAGCAGCTGGTGCGCGTGCACATAGGTGCCGGTCTCCATCGCGAACAGCGCGGGCAGTACGCTCAGCGCGACGGCGAACAGCACTCCGGCGGTGACACCGCTGCCGAGCACGGCCACGACGGCCAGCACCTCGGTCATGACGCCCGGGCCCCCGCGGGGTGGGTGTCCACCGTCAGCTGCACGAGGGTGTGCATGGTGGCCTCCCGGAAGTACTCCGCGAACGCCTGCGGCGAGCGGGTGTCACGGGGCTCGGCGAGATAGGGCAGGAGCGCGGCCTCCGCACTGTGGACGCCCTGCTGGGCGGCCATGTGCCGGCCGACGGCCGCGAAGTCGCCCTCGTAGTGGATGACCCGCACCACGACGTCGTCCTTCAGGAAGACGGCCGTGCCGAGCAGCCGGCCGGCCTGCTCGCCGTCGGCGCTGGTGAAGTCAGGCGTGTCGACTCTCTGGAAGTCGGTGAAGATCCTGGTGATCTCCTCTTCGAAACCCGGCTTGACCCGGTAGGTGATGGCTGCGTAGGGCATCGGAATCTCCGTCGTCTCGGGGGTCGTCTCGGATGGGTGGGGTCAGCGGACCGCGCCGGCTCGCGGCGCCGTGCCGATCAGCGCGAGCAGCATCCGCGGGGTCTCGGCCTCCATGACGGCGTCGTCGTCGAGGACGATGCCGTACGTGCGGTTGATCACGCCGGCGGCCTGGAGGAGGGCGAGCGAGTCGTAGCCGAACTGCAGGAACGGGGTGTCGAGGGCCTCCTCGCCCTCCAGCACCATGCCCTCCTCCGGGGCGCCGACGCATTCGAGCAGGAGCGCCCCCAGCTCGGGCAGGTTCATGTCAGTCACGATGCTTCCTCTCGATTCGTTTGAGGGGTGGGTCACTTGGCACTGGCCAGCTGCGGGCCCGTGGCGCCCGCGGCGTCCAGGTCGAGCCGCGGCGAGGAGTCGAGCACCGCCTGGTGCAGGTGCTCGACGCTGGGCGAGGGGTCGAGTCCGAGGCTCTGGTTCAGGCAGCGGCGCAGCTGCCGGTAGACGGACAGGGCGTCGCTGCGGCGCCCGACCCGGTGCAGCGCGAGCATCAGCTGCTCGTGCACCGCCTCGTGCAGGGGATGACGCGCGGCGAGCCCGGAGAGCTCGCCGACCAGCTCATGATGGCGCCCGAGCCTCAGGTCTGCCTCGATCCGCCGCTGAAGGACGCTCATCCGCGACTCGTCGAGCCGGGTGGCCTCCACTTCGAGCAGGGACCCGCACTGGACGTCGGCCAGCGCACGCCCGTGCCACAGCGCGAGAGCCCGGCCGAAGTACGAGGAGGCGCCCGGCCAGTCGCCCTGGTGGAGGGCCCGGTGGCCGGCCGAGGACAGCGCGTCGAACTCATGGGCGTCGAGCAGACCGCCATGGCTGTCGAGCCGGTAGCCGCCGGGTTCGGTGACGAGCACGCTCTTGACGCCGTTCGGCAGGGAGGCACGCTCGGTGCCGTCGCCGAGCGCGGCGCCGATGGCGTTGCGGATCTGCAGGATGTACGTCTGCAGGGTGGTCTGGACGCTGCGTGGAGGATGCTCGCCCCACACCTCCTCCACCAGCGAGGCCACCGAGACGACCTCGCCCGCCTGGAGGGCAAGCAGCGCGAAGACCTTGCGCGGTTTGACCGCCGTGAGATGCACCGGTACCCCGGACAGGGTGGCCCGGAACGGGCCGAGCACGCTGATGTCCATGCGCGGATCTCCTTCGGGTTACGTGGATCAGCCGGCCTGGCGCGGCGCCGTGCCGGGACGCGCCGCACCAGGTCCTGTCGCAGGGGCCCGCAGGGCCTCCCCCATCGCACGGGGCACGTCGCGGCCCCTTACGAAGAAGTGCGTGCCGCGGACGGTCCGCAGCCGGAATCGGGTGGTGGTGCAGTCCTGCCAGGCGTGCACCTCGGGCGCGGAGACCAGGGGGTCGACCTCGCCCGCGTAGGCGTCGAGGGGGCACGGCAGCGCGGTCACGGGCGTGGACCGCAGGTCCTGGGCGAGGAGCAGATCGGTGCGCAGGGTGGCGAGGATGCCGGCGAGCCAACCGATCCGGTTGCGCAGCGGCGCGGGGATGGACTCCTTGTCGCCGAGCGCCCGAATCAGTTCCTCGTCCGGGAGTTCCGGGCTGAGCAGGGTCTCCAGGACCGGGGCGGGCAGCTGCGGCGCCGAACAGGCGCCCACCGCGAGCAGTTCGGGTGGGCGCAGTCCGGCGCGCACCCGGTGCTCGGCGAACCGGTAGGCGACGAGCGCCCCCAGGCTGTGCCCGTAGAGGGCGTACGGTTCGTCGAGCAGCGGGCCCAGGTCCTTCTGGAGCTCGTCGAGGAGCCGCGCGCCGTCGGTGATCTGTTCCTCGCGCCGCCGGGACTCCCGGCCGGGCAGCCGCACCGGCAGCACGGACACGTCCGGGCCGATGCGCCGCTGCCAGCCGGCGAAGGTCATGGCGCCCCCGCCGGCGTGGTGGAAGCAGAACAGCCGGACCCCGTCCGTGGCGGGCCCCGGCCGGACCGCGAGATAGCGCTGCACCCGATCCCCCTTCGTACGCCGCGCTTCATGTGCCGCACCTTTTTTGCCGCACCTTTTCGGTCAGATGCGCGAGGAGAGGGTCACCGCAGCGCCTCGTTCATCGCTCAACTGGCGCTGGAGTCCGGCGGCGTCCCCTCGCCGAAGCCGGGGTCGTGTACGGCGGCGCTGACGGTGTAGGCGTCCTCGATCAGCCAGCTGTGGAAGGTCCACTCCTGCCCCGCCCCGGGCGCCCCGTCGGGCCGCAGCATGCGGGTCGGCCCATCGGGCGGCCCGAAGCCGAACTCGGTGAAGCGGAACCGCAGTCCCTGGCCGATCGCCTTGCTGTAGGCCTCCTTCAGCGTCCACAGCCGCACCAGCTCGCGGTTGCGCCGCTCCGGCGGCACCCGTTCGAGGGCCTCCAGTTCGTGCGGGGTGCAGGCCTGGTGCTCGGTGCCGAGCTCCAGCATCCGCCGGTCGGCCGGCTCGGTGTCCACCCCGATCCGGCCGACCCTGGTCAGGCCCACCACGAGCAGGCCCTCGGTGTGGCTGAGGCCGACGTCGAGCTGGTCGATGCCGCGCAGATATGGGCGGCCGCCCGGTTTGTACGCCAGTTCGAGCTCCCGCGGCAGGGCGTCGAGCACCGCGCCCGCCGCGGACTTGAGCAGCAGCCGGGCGGCGACGAACCGGTCCCGGTTGCGCGAGGCGGGCATCCGGACGAGCCGGACGTGGTCCGCCCCCAGGTCCGCGGCGAGCTCCGGCGCATCGAGATCCGCCGGCACCCAGTCGTCGACGGCCGCGTACACCACACAGCTGCCGCCCCCGGAGACCGCGCCCCGCACCTCCTCCCACGAGCCCCCGCCCCCGCCGTGCCGCACCGGCCGCTCCATGTCGTACCTCCTCGTCCAGGCCGTGTCCCGCCCCGTACGCCCGATCACGAGCGCCCGAGGGCGGTCGCGTACAGGTCATAGCTGCGGGCGTCGTCGAAGCGGTGGAGCAGCTCGGTGAGCAGGTGGTCGGCGGGCGCCTCGGGCATCCGGACCGCCGCGCGGTCGAGCCGGCCGGCGACGCGGGTGAGTGCGGTCGCCGCCCAGTCCGGGCCGGCCAGGAAGCCGCCGGACGGGCGGTGCCGCCACACGCCGAGGCACGCGGCGCCCGCGACGAGCAGCGCGTAGCGGTCGGCCAGGGCGAAGGCGCGCGGGCCGGGGGGCTGTCCGACGGGCCGGGCGGCGAGTTCGGCGCAGCCGTCGCGCAGCACCCCCAGCTGCTCCACGAGCACCCCGGCGGCCTCGGCGAGCGGCCCTCCGGCGTGCCGTGCCGACTCCTCCAACGAGCCGAGCAGCGAGTCCCGGTCGGCGGGCAGCCCGTTCTCCCACACCTCGCACGGCGGCAGTGCCGCGTCGAACGGCCGGAAGAGCCGGGCGAGTCCGTCGCCGGTTGCGCAGGGGGCGTCCGGGTCTCCCCCGGCTCCCGTGGCGCCGCCGTCCGGCGGCGTGCCGAACGCGGGCAGCCGCAGCAGCTGGGCGACAAGCACGGCCCGGCTCGCCGAGGCGCCCGCACTGCCCAGGCCCAGCATCGGCAGATCGCGCGCCGTCTTCTGGAAGATCGCGTAACTCCCGCTTGTCGCATACGCCTCGGAGCCGAGCACGATCGACAGGTCGTCCATCGTCTCGGTGAGCACCATCGGCAGCAGATACTTGGCGACGGCGCCCAGCGTCCGGCTCTCGCGCGGCAGCACGTGCGTGGCCCGGGTGGCGACGAGTGCCAGGCAGTCGCACACCAGCAGGTCGGCGAAGGCATTCACGAGCGCGGTGCGGGTCCGCGAGGAGTGCAGCGAGGCCAGGCTGCGCCGCCGCCGCGAGCGGGCGAAGGCCGTGGTGGTGCGCAGCGCGGTGTCGGCGCAGCCGAGGGTCATCGACAGACCGGCGCTGCGGGTGAGCGGGAAGACGTGCTCGGCGAGGCGCGTTCCGCCGCCCGCCGGTCCCAGCAGCCGCCCGGAGGCCGGCCGGGGCCCGTCGAAGGCGAGGCCCTGGACGGCGCAGCCGCGTACGCCGGTGGTCGGGCGCCGCGGCAGCAGCCGGATGCCGGCGCCGTCGGGGTGGGCGGGTCCAGGGGCCAGGAGGGCGCTCAGCCCGTCGGGCGTGTCGGCGAAGAGCACGAGGGCGCCGGCCCGGGCCCCGTTGTTGAGGGCCTCCTTGCGGCCGCCGAGGCGGTAACCGGCGCCGTCCGGCACGGCGGTGAGCCGGTTGCGCAGGAAGTCGTTGCCCTGCGGCGGCTCGGGGTAGGCGCAGGCCATCCGGCCGTGGGCGAGCAGCAGTCCGGCGGTCTCCTGGCGCTGGCTCGGCGTGCCGGCCGTCCACACGCCGACCGCGGCGAGGTACGAGGTGAGGCCGTAGCCCAGGCCGAGGGCGGCGTCGCGGCGGAACACCACGCGCAGCACCCGGGCCAGCACGTCGAGCCGGCCGAGCCGGCCGCCGAGTCCGATGGGCACGAACTCGGCGTTCAGGCCGAAGGCATCGAGCAGCCGCTCGGCGGTCGGCAGCAGCCGCTGCCTCTCATCGGCGGCCAGGAACTGCTGGGCGCCCAGCGGGTTTCCGGGGTCGTCGAGGTCGCCGAAGTCGTGTTCGAGCCGGGCGATGCGTTCCTGGACGGCGACCTCCGAGGAGTCCACCGGGTCCACCACCGTCGTCATGCCATCCCTCCGTTCCTCTTCCCCGTCCGCCGCCCCGGCCGTTCCCCTGTCCGCCGGGGGCCCGCCCGCCACCGCTCAATTCGCGCTCGAGGTCTTCCGGCCAGAATCGGTCCCGTCGCTTCCGCCGGGCCCGGACGACGGGTCCACGGTCCGCGGGTCGTCGGTCCGCGGGTCCGCCGCCATGGCGTGCCGGTACTGCTGCCAGAGCGTTTTCTCGTCCACGGGCAACCACATGGAGCCGTAGGCGACGAGCGAGGTCCACACCGACCGCGCGAGCCGCCCGAGGAGCGCTCGGGCGGCGACGGCGTCGCTGTTTCCGGTTGCGGGCATGTCGGGCCCTCCCTTCCGAGATCCGGGAAGGCCACCATCCCCGCGGCGGCTCGGTGGATCCTCGAGGAACTCTCGTGCGCGCGGGCTCCCGGCCGTCCTCAAGCGGTTCTCGAGCGGCGTGCAATCGAATGCCTGGGACTGCACGCACCACCGGGACGAGAAGGGGGCCGGGCGGTGTATCCACGCGATCGTGAGCCAGAACTGACCGTCATCGGACGTTTCACCACCACCGCGCCGCCCGGGGCGTTCGAGCCTGACCTGCTCGCCTACGCCCGTCGCCGGGAGTCCCGCAGGGGCTTCGTCTCGCGGGTGACCGCCGCCCTGACCGGGCGCCCCGGCACCTATGTCCACCTCGAGCACTGGACCGGCCTCGACCGCCTGCTGCGCGCGGGGCACGAGGATCCGGCGTCCCCGCCCGCGCCTGCGGAGGCCGAACTCCTGGTCACCGTCGGCCGGATGGCCCCGAACGGCACGCCCTGCGACTCCGCGCGCCTTGTCCTGCTGCGGGCCGCGGTGGACCACGCCGCCGACCCGGACCGCTTCGAGCTGAACTTCGGCTTGCTGGTCGGCCTGTGCGTCCCCGAGGAGGCCTTCGGCGGCAGCCTGCTGCTCCGCTCGGTGGCCGACCCGTACGCGTACACGGGTCTGCTGTGGTGGCACGACCCCGCGGCCGACGAGCGGGTCCGGACGAGCGCCTCCTGGCGTACCCGCCTCGAAGGCCTGGCGGCCACCGCCCGCCTCACCGTGGACCCGGCCCGCCCGCTGTCCCCCCGCTGAGCGGCATTGCGCCGGCGCGGTCGAGGCCTCCCGCCCGATCCCCTCCCGAGGACTTCTCGAGGTGCCGGACCCAGCATCGGGGCCATGGACGAGACCACCGAGACGCAGCCCGCCTTCCTCGTCGTACGGGGGCGACCGGACCCCATGGAACTCGCCGCCCTGACGGCCGTCCTGCTGGCCAGACTGCGCGCGGCGGCCGCGGCGGAGGACTCCGCGGACCCGGCGGCCGGTGCGCCGCGCGCTCCCTGGGGCGCGGCGCGGCGAGTGCGCCCACGGGTCGGCTGGACCGCGCCCCACTGACTCCGCAAGCCCCGCGCGGCCCCTGCTTCGCCCCCACTCGGCCCAGCGTCGGTCAAGTGCCCTTCCAGACGCCGTACCTACGGTCGAGTGGCGGGTGAAACGGGCGCCGACGTCGGGGGCGTCAGCGCCCGTACGACACGCAGGGGGCCGGAATGAGCAACCATCGCACGTTCACCGAACTGATGCTCGACAGAGTGGAGCGGACACCGGAGCGCACCGCGCTGCTCATGCTGCCGGACAGCGACGAACGCGGTCGCCCCGCCTCGCTCTCGTACCGCGCGCTCGACGCCCAGGCCCGCCGGCTCGCCGGCCGGCTCCGCGCCGACGGCGCCACCGGCGAGCCGGTGCTGCTGCTGCACGAGTCCCGGAGCCAGTTCGCGGTGTCGTTCCTGGCGTGCCTGTACGCCGGGGCCGTCGCCGTACCGGTGCCGCCCTACGACGGCCGGAGCCACCACGAGGAGCGGGTGGCCGGGATCGTCCGGCAGACCTCCCCGCGGGCCGTGCTCACCTGTGCGTCGCTCGCGCCGGACGTGTCCCGGCTGCTCGCCCGGCACGGCTACGGCTCGGTGCCCTGTCTCGCCGCCGACGCGGTCGGCGGGACGGGCACCGAGCGGCTGCCGGAGCCGGACCCGCAGACCGTGGCGTATCTGCAGTTCTCCTCCGGTTCCACCGGCAGCCCGAACGGCGTGGTGGTCACCCACCGCAACCTCCTCGCCAACCAGGAGGCCCTCGCCCGGCTGCTCGGCGCGGGGCCGGACGCCCGGATCGGCGGCTGGCTGCCGTTCCATCACGACATGGGCCTGGTCGGGCAGTTGCTGCATCCGCTCTGGCTCGGCGGCACCTCCGTCACGCTGTCGCCCGAGGCCTTCATCAAGCGGCCGGCCCGCTGGCTGGAGGCCATCGGGCGGTACGGGATCGAGGTGAGCGGCGCCCCCGACTTCGCGTACGACCAGTGCGTCCGGCGGGTCACGGACGAGGAGCTGGCGGGGCTCGACCTGTCGGGCTGGCGGATCGCGATCTCCGGCGGGGAGCCGGTGCGCGCCGAGACCCGGCGGGCGTTCACCGAGCGGTTCGCCGCCGCCGGCCTGCGCCCGGACACGCTGCACGCGGCGTACGGCCTCGCCGAGGCCACCCTGCTCGTCTCCGGCGGCCCGGCCGCGGACGGCGAGCGGACGGTCGGAACCGAGGCCCTCGAGCAGGGCCAGGTGCGCGAGGCCCTTCCCGGACGGCCCGCCCGCACCCTGGTGTCCTGCGGCCGGGTGGACGTGGCGGCCGGGCGGGTGCTGATCGTGGACCCGGAGAGCCGCCGGGTGCTGCCGGACGGGCGGATCGGCGAGATCTGGGTGAGCGGACCGGGCATCTCCGCGGCGTACTGGCGCGACCGCAAGGCGAGCGCCGAGCGCTTCGGGGCCGTGACGGCCGACGGCACGGGCGGGCTGCTGCGCACCGGTGACCTCGGCACGGTGGACGGCGGGCGGCTCTATGTCACCGGTCGTCTGAAGGACGTGATCATGGTCGCGGGCCGCAACCTCTACCCGCAGGACGTGGAGCGCACGGTCCAGCGGGTCAGCTCGCTGTTCGGCACGGGCTCCGCCTTCTCCGTCCCGGGAGAGCGCGAACGGGTGGTCGTGGTCCAGGAGTTGCGCACCCACCAGCGCTACGCGCTCGATCTGGAGGAGCTGGTGGCGGACGTACGGCGCTGTCTCAGCGAGGAGTTCCAGGTGGCGGTGGCGGGCGTGCTCCTGGTGCGCCCCGGCACCGTCCGCCGCACCAGCAGCGGAAAGGTCGAACGGGTGGCGATGCGCCGCCTGTTCCTGAGCGGCGGCCTGCGGCCGCTGCACCAGTACCTGGCCGACGACCTGGTGGGAGCAGTGGGCCCGCGCCGCTAGCGGCGGGCGACCTGGCCGGCGGTCCTGCCGGCGGGGAGGGACGACAGACAGGGGGAAGCCATGAGCGGCAAGGCACCGGGCGGGCCCGACGAGAGGGAGTTCGCCACCTGGCTCGCCGAGCAGGTCGCACGGTACGCGGGGCGGGAGGTCGGCGACGACGAGGAGCTGTCCGCCTGGGGGATCGACTCGGTGTCCGTGCTCAGTCTGTGCGGGGACATCGAGGAGCAGTTCGGCCCGCTGTTCGACTTCGCGGACCTCTGGGCCCATCCGACCGTGCGCGATCTCGCCCGCCATCTGGCGATGCCGTACGGGATGCGCCGGAACTCGGGGCTGGTGCGGGCGGCGTTCGTGTTCACCGGGCAGGGCGCCCAGCATCCCGGGATGACCGCCGGGCTGCATCGCGAGCTCACCGCGTACCGGCGTCATCTCGGCGCGGCGGACGAGGCGATCGCCCCGTATCTGGGCCGCTCGGTCGCCGGACTGATCCTCGACGGGGACGAGCGGGTGCACCAGACGGCGCTGACCCAGCCGGCGCTGTTCGCGGTCGGCTACGCGCTGGCGATGACGCTGGTGGAGGAGGGCGTGCGTCCGGTGGCCGTACTCGGCCACGGCACCGGCGAGCTCGTGGCGGCGGTGGTCGCCGGCGCGCTGTCTCTCGACGACGCCACCCGGCTGGTGTGCGCCCGCGGCGCCTTCATGCAGTATCTGCCGTCCGGCGGCGGGATGATGGCGACCTGCGCGAGCCCGTTCGAGGCGGCCGACGCGGCGGCGGGAGAGCCGCAGGTGACGATCGGCGCGGTCAACGCGGCACGCGCCACAGTGCTCTCGGGTCCGGTCGAGGGCCTGGAGCGGGTCCGTGAGCGGCTGGCGGCGATCGGTATCGCCAGCACCTTCCTCCAGGTGCGGCACGCCTTCCAGTCGCCGCTGATGGAGCCGATGGCACCGCGCTTCGAGGCCGCGGCCCGGCATGTGGCGGGCGGGCGGCCGGAACTGCCGTACTACTCCACGGTGTACGGCCGCGAGTACGACGAGCCGCTGGTGACGGCGTACTGGACGGCGCAGCTCACCACGCCGGTACGGTTCGCCGACGCGGCCCGCCGGATGCTCGCCCAGCAGGCCCCCAGCCATGTAGTGGAGATCGGGCCCCGGGCGGTGCTCACACCGTTCCTGCGCCGGATCGCGGGGGCGCGGGGGCCGGCCTGTCTGGCGGTGTGCCGCGGCCCGGAAAGCGACGCGGTGCATCTGGCGGGCGTGCTGTCGAAGCTGGACGCGGGTCCGCTGGCGGAGCGCTGACGGAGCACTGACGCCTCACCGCCGCCCGTGGGCCGGGTTACGGGATCCAGCCGGCCTCCTCCGCGATGCGGATGGCGTCGATGCGGTTACGCGCGTTGAGCTTGTCGACGATGGCGGTGAGGTAGTTGCGTACGGTGCCCTGGGTGAGGAAGAGGTGGTCGGCGATCTCCGCGGCGTCGGCGCCATGGGCCGCGAGCCGCAGCACCTGGGTCTCGCGCGGGGAGAGCGGGTTGTCGGGCGCCTCCCAGGCGCTGAGGGCGAGTTCGGGGTCGATGACCCGCTGGCCGACGGCGACCGAGCGCACCGCCTGGGCGAGCCGGGACGGCGGGGAGTCCTTCAGGAGGAAGCCGGAGACCCGCGCGGCCATCGCCCGCCGCAGGGTCCCGGGTCTGCCGAGGCTCGTGAGGATGAGGGTGCGGCAGTCCGGCACCCGCTCGTGCAGGTCGGCCGCCGCGGTGAGCCCGTCGACCCCGGGCAGGTCGATGTCGATGACGGCGACGTCCGGGCGGGCCTCCAGGGCGGACGGAACGATGAGGTCCCCGCGGGGGACCGACGCGACGACCTGGAGGTCCGGCTCGAGTTCCAGCAGCGCCACCAGCGCGCCACGGACCATGTGCACGTCCTCGGCGAGCAGGATCTTGATCAGCAGCATGTGCTCCCCCGATGTGTCCTGTGTGCGCTCAGACGGCTTGTTTGCCCGCGTCTCCGCGTCTGCCCGCTTCTCCGGGACCGCTCGTGTCTCCGCGTAAGCCCGCGTCGCCCCGTACGCCGGCCTCGCCGTGACCGCCGGCGTCCGAGCTCACCGCGGCGTACACGCTCTCCGGGGCGTCCGTGCTCTCCGGGGCGTCCGCGTGGGCCGCACCGGGCGTGCCGAGCACCACGCGGCGGGCGCGCGGCAGCAGCGGTTCCGCTTCCTCGCCCTTGGACGGTCTCAGCGGGGCGACGGCCGTCAGCCGGAAGCGATTCCCGGCCTCGGCCCCGGCCCTCATCTCGCCGCCGATCGCGGCGAGCCGGGTCCGCAGGTTGCCCAGGCCGCTGCCGCGGTCCGGGGCGTCGGGCCGGTCCTGCGCGACCACGCCGTCGTTGACCAGGTCCAGTCGCACTGCCTCTCCTTCGACCCGCACCGTGACGGTGCACGACTGCACCTTGCTGTGCCTGAGCATATTGGTGACGCCCTCGCGCAGGGCCGTCGCGAGCACGGTGTCCACCAACGGGTGGAGCCGGCCGTAGTCGATGTCCAGCTCCGTCTCGACGTCGGCCGCCGCCATCACCTCGGCCACCGACTCGGCCTCCGCCGTAAGGGACATGTCCCGGTAGCCGCTGGCCACGATCCGGACGTCGGCGAGCGCCTGCCGGGCGATGCCGAGCACCGAGGCGACCTCCTCGCGGGCCCGCTCCGGATTGACCGGGGTGAGCCGGTGGATCAGCTCGCACTTGAGGGTGATGGCGGAGAGGCTGTAGCCGAGCAGGTCGTGCAGGTCCCGCGCGAACCGCAGCCGCTCCTGGGTGACCGCCATCCGGGCCATCTCGGCGCGGGCGTCGTGGACTTCGCGCACGAGGTCGGTGAGCCGGGTGAGCCCGTAGATGACGAGCCCGGTCAGCGCGGTGGAGACGGCGTAGTAGCCCGTCTCCAGGGCCGAGATCCCGTCGCTCGCCGCCGACCAGCCGAGGATGGCCAGCGGGACCGCGCTGTAGCAGGGCCAGGCGAACCGGCCGGGAAGCATCAGGAGAATCGATCCGGCGAGCGGTCCCGCCATGCTTCCCCAGGCGATGCCCAGCCACACCATGGGCCCTAAGGTGAGGCCCGCCTGGGTGACGAGAACGACCGCCCGGCGCCCGCCGGGCCACCGGCGGGCGCGGGGCGACGCCAGCATGATCTGCAGGGTGTAGAGCGCGCCCACGGCGAGGGTGCACAGGACGAGCCCGAGCGGGCTCGACACCGTGTTCTGCACGTTGAGCAGGGTGACGACGCCGTACCCCGCGAAGACCACCGTGCTGACGCCCCGGGCGAGCCGCGGCGCCAGGAGGCCCCGGCCCCCACGCCCGCCCCGGCCGTCGTCCGGCGCGGCGGCCATGGCGGGCGGGTTCCATGACCCCTTGCTCGGTGACGCTCCCTCCGCCTGCTCCTCGATGGGGATGAAGTCGTCGTCCGAGGCCCGGAAACGGCCCGCCATGTGTCGACTCCTCGCATGGATGTCGAGAGTTTGTGAGACCGGACTATAATCCGACACCCGGCGGATCCGACACCCGGCGGATCCGGGACCATCACGCGCGAACTACAAGGCCAGCGGCTGGGAGTTGAGTTCCTCGTAGGGCGTCGGCCGGGCCAGTTCCCCGAGCCGGACCGGCACATCGTAGAGCCGTCCCGGCGCGAACCGGGCGTAGAAGTGACGAAGTCCCGGCACCAGTACCTTCACCACCGGAATGCCGACGTCCGGCCGGGTCTGGTCGAGTACGAGCAACTCCAGGCCGTGCGCGGCGACGAGGGCGCGGACCGTCTCGACGTCGGCGAGGAGATCGGCCTCGCGGACATACGCCGGCCAGGCGGCGGGGGTACGGGCCGACTGCCCCGGGTCCGGCAGCAGATGGGGCTGCCCGGGGGCCGGCGGCGCCGCTCCAGCGGCCACAGGCGGCAGCGTCTGGACCATCTCGGTGAGCGCCCGGCGCAGTGCGAGCCGGGGATCGAAGTGGGCCCCGAACCCGTAGACGATGTCGGGGAGTCCGCCGTCCGTGCGCCGGGAGACCGCCACCATGACCGGGATCCCGAGGTCGGAGGTGAGGTCGAGGGCCCAGACCTGCCGGCCCGCCCGGCCGAGCGCTTCGCGCAGCCGCGCGAGCCACGGCGCGTCGAACGCGTCGAGGTCGACGGCCGGCCGGCGGAGCCGGTTGTACCACCACAGCGACACCGCGTCCCGCTCGACGAGTTCGAGGAAGCCCTGCACCAGGGCGTCCTCGGTGCTGCTGCCCGCCGCGTTGCCGTTGGAGTCGGCCCACAGCCCGTCCGGCGCGCCGCCGGGTGTGCAGTCGAAGTACAGCGTGGAGGTGGGCAGCAGCCGCTGGACGCCGGTGAGCGACCACATTGGGGTCCAGTGGGTGGGCCGGTGCGGGTCGAAGGGCGCGCACACATGGTGGAAGGGGGTGTGCGAGGCGTTCCACTGGTCCCGGTCGGTGTACTGCCGTTCATGGAACAGCTGGTACGTGTTGGGGTGGACGGCGTTTTCGCCGAGTCCGGCGAGCGAGTCGGTGATCGTGGCCTCGTCGCCCTGCCGGGTGGCGCAGTAACGTTCCACCGCCTCGCCGAGCGCACTGGCCCGGGCCTCGGCCGCCGTCGTGCCCTTGCCCGAGCTGCGCGCCCGCAGCACCCGCCGCATGCTCGCCGGGGAGTGTCCGTGCAGCGCCAGGTTGTGCCCGGAGTCGTAGGCGTACAGACCCTCGGGAAGCCCGGCCATGGGCCGGACCTCCGTCACGATGCCGGTGACGGGGCCGATCAGATGCCCGTACCGCTCCAGCATCTGCTCGGCGGACAGCGCCCGGTCGTTGCTGCCCGAGCCCTCGGCCTTGGGCCGCGACACCAACACCACCGGCCGCCGGGTCCGCTCGGCGACCAGTGCAGGGTCCCCGCAGGAAGGACACTGCGGGCGCCGCCGCACCGGGTGGTGGGCGGTGCGCAGGGTGAGGCCGTCCAAGACGCACACCGCCCCCTGCTCGGCGGTGCGCAGCCCGGCCAGCCACTTGGCCGTCTCCAGGACGGCGCCGTGCAGCCCCACGGCCCGTACGGCGGGCAGCGAGGACGCCGGCCGCACGCCCGGCCGGTCGAGGCCAAGAGCCTGGCGTACGGACAGCTCGCCGCGGTGGTGCTCGCGCAGCCGGTGCGCCAGACAGGTCCAGCAGGCGCCGTCGCCGTCCGGGGCGAAGACCGGACCGGTCCACGGCTCGGCGGCGAAGGGGCTGGCGAGCAGCCACGGCCGCCGCGCGGCCCGTAACCGCTCGGACGTCTCCCGCAGTCCGGGCATCAGATAGTCCTCGCACAGCACGAGGGCGAAGTCGGCGTCGGCGTCCGCGCCGACCGGGGTGAGGCCCGAGTTCCGGCACGCGGCCCGGGCGGCCTCGCCGTCCACCGCGCCGACTCCGATCACCGCCACCGGCCGGCCGCGCACCGCGCGGTCGGCTACCGCGCCGTCGAGACCGGCCCGGTCCCAGTACGCCTGCGCCGCCGAGCGCTCGGCCGGGACGGACGGGTCGGGCACGCCATTGCGGTAGCCCACGAGATTGGCCTCGGCCAACTGCCGGACCACCCTGCCCGCCACGTCGGCCGGCATCACCGCCGCGGCCTCCTTGAGCAACTCGGGCAGGGTGTGGGTGCCGTCGAGCAGACCGAGGAGGGTTTCCGCGCCGGCCCCGCGCACGGCGGTCATGTCCTGGTCGGACCACACGAACACCGCCTCCCCCGGGACCGACACGGCCCGCACGTGGCGCTTGAACGCCACGAACGGGCCGCGGGCCGGGCTCTGCGCCTCGCTCACGCACCCACCCGGGTGTCGAGCGCGGCGGAGATGCACATGCACCAGCTCGCGCGGCCGGCCTCGGTGCGGCTGAGGCTCTCGACGGTTATCCCGGCCGGCGTCCCGCCGGCCGGCCCGGACTCACTGCAGCCGGACCGCCCGGTCCGCGCGTCCGACGGAAGAAGGCGAAGGATGTCCTCGGTAATGTTCATGACGTGTGCCCCCAGGAATGAACGAAGTGGGCGGGCAGACGTGGCAATTGCGAAGACGAAGCACGTCACCCGCTCGGAACCGTCCGCGCCGAGGAACCGGATCCGGTCTCGGCGTCTGGCCAGAAGTCTGCTTCCGGAACAGGAACCTTCGGCAGTGCAGCGCTCATCGGTGCGACATGACATTTTCATGACGGTGGTCGTGCTCCCCTCACTGGGCCGCGAGCCGGGCACGGTGCGAATCTCGAGTGCCGGACTCCGAACGGGCCGTCACGGGGACGCCGACGGCCGTGGCCCAAGGGGGAGAAAGCCCATGGACATCCAGATCCTGGGGTCGCTCGCCGCGCAGGAACGCGGCGTGTCGGTCGTACCCAGCGCCGCCAAACCCCGCCAGCTCCTCTCGCTGCTCGCCCTGCACGCCGACCGGGTGGTGTCGGTGCCGACGCTGATGGAGGAGATCTGGGGCGAGTGCATTCCCCGCAGCGCCTCCACCACGCTGCAGACGTACATCCTCCAGCTGCGCCGCCGGTTCACCGCCGCACTCGACGGCGACCCGCGGCTCGACGCGAAGGACATCCTGGTCACCCGGTTCGGCGGCTATCTGCTCCAGGTGGAGCCCGGCCGGGTGGACGCCCACGAGTTCGACCGGCTCGCCGCGGCCGGCGCCACCGCCTTCGAGGTCGGCGACTACCGCGCCGCCTCCGACCTGCTGCGCCGCGCCCTCGGCCTGTGGCAGGGCCCGGCCCTGGTCGACGTACCGGCCGGATCGGTGCTCGAACTGGAGGTGCTGCGCCTCAACGAGCAGCGCACCACCGCGCTCGAACGCCGCATCGAGGCGGACCTGCGCCTGGGCCGCCACGCCGAGGTGGTCCCGGAACTCCGCGTCCTCGCCGCCCGCCACCCCCTCCACGAGGGCTTCTGCGCCCAGCTGATGCGCGCCCTGCACCGCACAGGCGGCAGCTGGCGCGCCCTGGAGGCATACCAGCGCCTACGCGGCTCGCTCGTACGCGAACTGGGCCTGGAACCGTCGGCGGCGCTGCAGGACCTGCACCGGGCGGTGCTTTCGGGGGACCCGGACCATGCGCTGAGGGTGACGACGGCGGACCGGGCACAGTAGTCGGTCGAGGCCGAGGTCGAGCGGTCCTCCAGAGGAGGTACCGGAGGCTTCGAGTACGGGCGCCTACGGTGCCGCAATGACGACCTTCGACGAACTGCTCGCCGACAGTCCGGCGCCCGTCGCCTCCCCCACCTCTGAGCCGGATCTGCGCCGCTCCACCGACGAGTTGCAACGCCTGAAGGAGGAGCTGAGCCGGGGCCCCGACCCCGAGGCCACCCGGCGCCAGCACGCGAAGGGCAAGCTCACCGCACCCGAGCGCCTGGAACTCCTCTTCGACGAGGGCACGTTCACGGAGATCGAGCCGCTGCGCCGGCACCGCGCCTCGGGCTTCGGTCTGGAGGCGCGCAAGCCGCACGGCGACGGCGTGGTGATCGGCTGGGGCCTGGTGCACGGGCGCACGGTCTTCGCGTACGCGCACGACTTCCGCGTCTTCGGCGGCGCCCTGGGCGAGGCCCACGCGGAGAAGATCCACAAGGTGATGGACCTGGCGGAGGCGGCGGGCGCGCCGGCCGTGGGCCTGAGCGACGGCGCGGGCGCGCGGATCCAGGAGGGCGTGACGGCGCTCGCCGGGTACGGCGGCATCTTCCGCCGCAACACCCGCGCCTCCGGAGTGATCCCGCAGATCAGCGTGATCCTGGGCCCGTGCGCGGGCGGCGCCGCCTACTCCCCCGCGCTGACCGACTTCGTGTTCATGGTGCGCGGCACCTCGCAGATGTTCATCACGGGCCCGGACGTGGTCCAGGCGGTGACCGGCGAGCAGATCAGCCATGACGGCCTGGGCGGCGCGGATGTGCACGCCGGGGTGTCGGGGGTGTCGGGTTTCGTCTACGACGACGAGGCGGACTGCCTGGCGGACGTCCGCCACCTCCTTTCCCTCCTCCCCCAGAACAACCGCGAACTGCCCCCGGTGGTCCGCACCGACGACCCGCCGGACCGCCCCACGGACGCGCTGACCTCACTGGTCCCGGCCGGCCCGCAGCAGGCGTACGACATGCGCGCGGTGATCGAGGAGATCGTCGACGACGGCGACTTCTTCGAGGTCCACGAGGGCTGGGCGCAGAACGTGGTGTGCGCGCTGGCCCGCCTGGACGGCCATGTGGCGGGCATCGTCGCGAACCAGCCCACCGCCCTCGCCGGCGTCCTGGACATCCACGGCTCGGAGAAGGCCGCCCGCTTCGTCCAGTTCTGCGACGCCTTCAACATCCCGCTGGTCACCCTGGTCGACGTGCCGGGCTTCCTGCCGGGCGTCGACCAGGAGCACAACGGCATCATCCGCCACGGCGCCAAACTCCTCTACGCCTTTTGCAACGCGACGGTCCCGCGCATCTCCCTGGTCATCCGCAAGGCCTACGGCGGCGCCTACATCGTGATGGACTCCCGCTCGATCGGCGCGGACCTCTCCTTCGCCTGGCCGACCAACGAGATCGCGGTGATGGGGGCGGAGGGCGCGGCGAACGTCGTCTTCCGCCGCGAGATCGCCGCCTCCACCGACCCCGAGGCGACCCGCACCCGCCTCATCAAGGAGTACAAGTCCGAGCTGATGCACCCCTACTACGCCGCCGAACGCGGCCTGGTGGACGACGTCATCGCCCCCGCCGAGACCCGCCGCACCCTGACCCGCGCCCTGGCCATGCTCCGCCAGAAGCACGCCCAGCTCCCTGAACGGAAGCACGGGAACCCGCCGATGTGACGGGCCCTGTCACGGAACTGGTCACTCTGCGGCCGATCTCGCGATCCATCGAGTCACACCTTCGAAGGCGTTGAGCACCTGCGTGTCACACGACCCGAAGAGCAATGCTGGTGAAGGCCAGGAAGTGCTCGGCCTTGCGTTCGTAGCGGCGGTGGAGGCGGCGGCAGCCGGCGAGCCAGGCCATGGTGCGTTCGATGGTCCAGCGGTGTCGGCCCAAGCGCTGGGACGACTCGATGCCCTTCCGGGCGATGCGGTGGGTGATCCCGCGTGAGCGGAGCCAACGTCGCAGGTGGTCGTAGTCGTAGCCCTTGTCTGCGTGCAGCTTGGCGGGGCGGCGTCGGCGTGGTCCGCGGCGGGAGCGGATCGGCGGTATGCCGCGGACGAGCGGTTCGAGGGCCTGACTGTCGTGCAGGTTCGCGCCCGAGATGCCGACCGACAAGGGCAGACCGGTGCGCTCGGTGATCAAGTGGATCCTCGACCCCTTCTTGCCCCGATCGACAGGATTCGGACCCGTCAGGTCCCCCCTTTCAGGGCCCGCATGTTCACCGAGTCGATTGCACATCGGCTCCAGTCCAGTTCACCGCGTGCACCGAGTTCGTCCAGGACCAGGCGGTGGAGCTTGGCCCACACCCGGGCCCTGCTCCATTCGGTGAACCGCCGGTGGGCCGTCGGACCTGATGGCCCGAAAGAGGGAGGCAACTGCCGCCACGTACAGCCCGACGTGGCCACGAAGATGATCGCCGCCAGAACCTCGCGGTCGCCGTACCGTCGTCGGCCGCCTCCCTGCGGCCGTGACGGAGCAGGCGGCCGGCTCTTTGCTGCGATGTGCCGTCTTCGTAGCAGTGAGCCATCTGGCGATGTACCACCCCATGACAGCCGCGAGGCCGCGGAGTACCACCGCCATGTCAGTGGCAAGCCCCAGCCACGGGCCGACGACCAGCGGGAACACGGTTCTCCCATTCGACCGTACTGACACGCTCCCACTGACACGAAGTCGACACATCGCAGATGTGGAGGCCGCCAGCAAGGCGGCCTCCACATCCTGGTAGCCCTGGGGTCAGTGCCGGACCGTCCAGGACTGCTGGTCCTGGACGGTCGCGGCGATCGCCGGGTCGCGCACGGCGTCCGTGCGGTCGGTGACGACGACGGTGAGCCGGTGGCTGCGGACGTCCCGCGAGTCCATGTGGAGCGCGGCGACGGGCACGGCGGTCCGGCCCGCCTGGGCGGTCAGCGGCTTGCCGTCGAGGTACCACTGGATGTCGAGCTGCTGCTCGCCCGCCAGCCGCGGCACCTCGACGCGCGCGGTGTCGAGCTGGCGCAGCGTGCGCTCGGTGGGGGTGAGGGGGGTCGCGACGGAGGCGTGGCGGTAGAAGCCGGCGATCATCGCTTCGCGGCCGGGGAGGTTGAAGGGCTTGCCGAGCACCCGCATGATCGAGGCGTCGGTGGGCCGGTTGAGGCCCGCCACGTAGTAGCCGCCGCCCTGGTACGCGCCGACCGTGCCGCCGTCGGGAGAGGTCTCGCCGAGCCAGCGGTACCACTTGGTCCGCTGGGCGCCCATGGCGTCCGCGCTCAGGGTGGAGATGTTGGACTGCGAGGGCTCCGCGCCGGTGTACTGCTCGTAGCCCGGGTAGCCGGGGTAGAAGTACTCGTCGGCGAGCTTGCCGAGGGAGTGGCCGGTCTCGTGGATGGCGACCTGGCCGGACCGGTCGTTGCGGGCGGAGGCGGTGGAGATGCCCTCGTAACCGAGCGTCTCGCTGTGCGTGTTGTAGCCGGCGCCGCCGTACTTGGTGCTGTTGGCGAGGACGATGACGAGGTCGGCCTCGGGGGCCTTGGCGACGTACGAGTCGACCTTCTGCTCGTCGATGCAGAGCAGCCGCTCGATGTCCCCGCACCAGAAGTACGAGCCGAGGGCGGTGTCCTTGACGGCATCTGGGCCCGGGTCGCCGGAGACTCCGGAGTCGTTCGAGACGGCGTCGACGGTCCAGACGTTGAAGAGGTTCTGGTAGGTGGTGTACGGCTCGACGGCCGTCACCTCGGCCCACTTCTCCTTGGCGTCGACGTGGAACTGGTCCAGTTCGGCGGCGGTGTAGCCGTCGCCGATGACGACCACGTCGAGGCGGTCGGCGGTGGGGCCGTTGTCGATGACCTTGGTGACATCGCCGTCGGCCAGGGTCTCGGCCGCGGAGAGCGGGGCCGCGGTACGGGCCTTGCGGGCGGACGGCACCCAGGTGTAGCCGGAGCCGGCCTCGTGGTGCCCGTGCTCACCGCTCTCGGTGTGTGCGTGGCCGGGTATCTCGACCTTGACCCGCCCGGTCGTCTCCGGGCCGGCGCCCGCGGAAGCGGAGCCGGGGGTGACGGCGAGGGCGGTCATGACAGCGGCGGCCACCGTGGCTGCCGCCATTGATCTGCGTATGGACGGGCGCAACAATCTCTCCCCAGGACAAGCATCTTAAGTGCACGTATCAGCGCGCTTAACGGGACGCTTAACTTAGGGCCCCCTGCCAGTGCCGCACAATGCCCTTGCGGATGTGAAACCGCGTCCATGCCGAACACGAGCGTCTGCTGCTCCTGCTGCCCGCGCTCGGCGACCAGGACTTGCCCAAGGATGCCGCGGACATAGTCGGCGACGCGCTTGCACAAGCGGGCGTCCCGAGCATGCCTGCTGATCACACTGGCGCACCGGGAAGCTCCAAGATCCCCGACAGTGTCAAGCTCAGCCAGAACCCGAGTCTGAGCAGCCACCGGTTGCCCCTGGACCCGCGGCAGCCCGCTCAGCCGAGGATCACCTCCGGCTCGTACAGGTCCAGCCACATCGCGAGATCCAGAGTGCGTTCCAGGCCGCGGCGGGATGCCGAGGTGATTCCGGGTGCGTCGTGGTCGGCCGCCCGTTGCAGCCGACCGCGGTCGATGAGGTCGAAGACCCGGTGGTCTGGGTGCGCGAGCAGGTCGTGGGCGTGCTCCTGGAGGGCGACGGCGTACTTCGGGTCCTGGGTCGACGGGTAGGGGGTCTTGGTCCGTTCATACACGGACCGGGGAAGCAGATCCGCTGTGGCCTCGCGCAGCAGGCTCTTCTCCCTGCCGTCGAAGGACTTCAGCGCCCAGGGGGTGTTGTAGACGTACTCGACGAGCCGGTGGTCGCAGAACGGCACCCGGACCTCCAGGCCGACCGCCATGCTCGCCCGGTCCTTGCGGTCGAGCAGGATGCGTACGAATCGGGTCAGGTGGAGATGGCAGATCCTGCGCATGCGGTACTCGAAGTCGCTCTCGCCGGTGAGCCGTTCGATGCCGGCGACGGCTTTGTCGTAGCTGTCGCGGATGTATGCCTCCAGGCCGAGGGCGTGGTTCACGTCGTCGCGCAGCATGCCCGCGTCCTCGCCGAAGTGCTCGGCGAACCGCACCAGCCAGGGGAATGTGTCGGCGTTGCGGGCCTCCTCGTCGAAGAACTGGAGGTAGCCGCCGAAGACCTCGTCGGCCGACTCGCCGGAGAGCGCGACGGTCGAGTGCCGGCGGATGGCCCGGAAGAGCAGATAGAGCGAGGCGTCCATGTCGCCGAGACCCATGGGGATGTCCCGGGCCCGGATCATCCGGGCGCGTACGTCCGGGTCGGCGAGGGCGTCCGGGTCGAGCACGATGTCACGGTGGATGGTGCCCGCCCGCCGTGCGACGGCGTGCACGAACGGGGTGTCGGGGGTGGTGCGCAGTTCGTCGGCGACGAAGTTCTCGGTCCGCCCGACGAAGTCGACGGCGAAGGTGCGGACCTTCTCGCCGCTCCCGGCGAGTTGCCGGGCGGCGAGCGAGGTGACTGCGGACGAGTCGAGGCCGCCGGAGAGCAGGATGCAGCGGGGCACGTCGGAGACCAGCTGGCGGCGCACGATGTCGTCGAGCAGCGACCGTACGGTGGCGATCGAGGTGTCCCGGTCGTCGGGGTGCGGACGGGTCTCCAGCTGCCAGTAGACGTGGCGGCGCAGGCCGCCGTGGTCCACGGTGACGACCGTGCCGGGCTCTACCTCGTACATGCCGTCCCATACGGCGTGGCCGGGGTTCTTGACGAGGGTGAAGAGCTCCCGGAGCCCGTCGAGCGTGACCCGGGGCCGGGCCAGCGGATTGGCGAGGATGGCCTTGGGTTCCGAGCCGAAGAGCACGCCGTCGGGCGTCGGCCAGTAGTAGAAGGGCTTGACGCCCATCCGGTCGCGGATCATGACGAGCCTGTCGTGGCGGCTGTCCCAGATCGCGAAGGCGTACATGCCATTGAGCCGCTCGGGAAGTGCCTCGCCCCACTCCAGGTAGCCGCGCAGCACGGCCTCGGTGTCCGAGTCGGTGGTGAACCGGTGCCCGCGGGCGGTCAGTTCGTCACGCAGTTCGGTGAAGTTGTACGCCTCGCCGGAGTACACGAGGGCGACTGCGCCCTCGGGTGTGCCGACGGTCATGGGCTGGCGTCCGCCGGGCAGGTCGATGATCGCGAGCCGGCGGTGTCCGAGCCCCGCGTGGGCAGCGATCCAGGTCCCCCGGTCGTCGGGGCCCCGGCAGGACATGGTCTCCGTCATCGCGTCCAGCGTCGCAACCTCCGCGGCTGCCCTGAGATCGCGGTCGAAAGAGACCCAGCCGGTGATGCCACACATATGCGTCCTCCCGATTCGGTCCCGGCCGGAAAGCGGTCGTACGCACGGTGCCACCGCGCGGGCGGCGTGCCGAAGGCGAGGGCCCGGCAGAACCAGTTGCATTGAGCAGCTATACATCGAGCGTCTGCCTGCCCTTGCGTACGGTCAACACGGGTGTTTCGTCACCCCGCGCCACCACAACCACTCGTACGGGTGACGCGTTGCTCCGGATGTGACCAACACCGTGCACCGCAAGTCCACCCCGACAGCATTACCCCGCCCCCGCCGAAGCCGGCTCCGCGCACGCTTCACCCGACGCCCCGCGCAGACGGGCCACGAGGATGTTCTGCCGCAGTCACGTGAGTGCGGAGCGCCACGAGAACACGCTCGCCGACTCCGCGCTCACGATGGCCTGCCGACTGCCCGAACTCGCCGCCGACGCCGTCGGGCGCCCTCGCGGACGATTTCGTCGATCAGGGAGCCGTTTGGCGTGGAGCCGTCAGCATTGACTGCCGTGAGCAGTCGGGTAGCTCCGGGGCATTGCTGCACCGGAGCCCCTCGCCGACGCCTGGCCCGCGACTACGAGACACTTCCCGCCGGTTCCGAAGCCGTGATCCACATCGCCTCGACCGACAACCTCGCCGAACGCATAACGGACGAGACCACACCCACCTGGCGAGGCACCTACTAGGGCATACGAGGCGATCTACCTAAATCAAATGCCCTTTGAGAACTCGTCGATCACTGAGTGCATGAAGGGTGGGGTCGTAGAGTCGGCGTAGCCCCACTCCGAGCCGGGTCAGGTGCCGGGCACGGTCCGCCGAGGGCGCAAGTAGGCAGTGGGGCCTGGGCGGAGTCGCGGCTGGGCGTGTGTTCATCGGTCCCGCATGTGGTCAGCGCGGCCCTCGGATGCTGTCGATGATGCGGGTCCAGTTGTCGCTGCCGTGTCCGTTCTCGATCGCGCGCCGGTAGTGGGCCTGCACGGCCAGGGGGAGCGCGAGGTCGAGGCCGAGTGACGTGCTGGTCTCGACGATGTGGTCGGACGTCGCGCCCATCATGGTGACCGTGCTGAGGTCGCCGGGATGTTCTCCAGCATCAAGCGCGGTGCCGAGGTTCTCTTCACCAGCCCTCAGGATGTCGCCAATCGAGTCGGCGGCGGAGAGCAACTCCGGCAGCGCTTCCTTGGCCTTCATTCCTGCGGTACCTAGCATCGCGGTGGCGTGCATCAGTCCGGACAAGGTGGTGAGGAACACCGCGAGTTGGGCTTGATACATCATCTGGGCGAGGCCCGGGTCTTCGCCCAGATGCCTTGGTGTTCCCAGCAGTGTCAACGCCGCCAGGTGGCTCTCCATCACTTGGCCGCGGCCGCTGTAGTAGACATAGGCCGCCTCCGTGCCGACCATCGGCGCGGGGACCATGACACCCCCGGTGAGGAAGGTGGCGTCGTGGCCCGCTGCCCAGGTTGCTGCCTGGCGTGAGCGGTCGGGAGTGTCAGAGCTCAGGTTGACCAGAGTCCGGCCGGCGAGCGATGCGGTGGCGCTGTCGAGGATGTCGTACATCGCCTGGTAGTCGGTGAGGCTGAGGATCACGAGGTCACTCGCTTCGACCGCTTCGCTGGGTGTCGCCGCGAGTGTTGCTCCGTGGGTGACGACGCCGTCGGCCCGACTGGCGGTGCGGTTCCAGACGGTTACCGGGTGGCCGGCGGCGAGGAGGGTGCGGGTCATCGCCTGGCCCATCGGGCCAAGCCCGATCACGGTGACAGCGCTGTCTTGCCTGGTGGTGTGGTTCTGTTGTTCGTTCACCCCTCCATGCTCGGAGAGTGTCACTACTCTCGGAAGTACCTACTTTTTTCTGCGGTACTTACCTTCTCGTAAGGGTCGAGGTGACTCCTCCACCCCGTGAACGGGGTGGCTTCTCGCTAAGCGGGTTGAGCTTCGCGACGGACCAGCCCGGCCCGTAGAACGTTCAGAGCGCCCACCGTGTCCGCGTGCGCGCTGTGGCCGCACGCCTGGCAGTGGAACTTCTCCTGTGTGGGCCGGTTCTCCTTGACGGTGTGCCCGCACGCGGGGCACCGCCGGAAGGTGTTGCGGGGATCCACGGCGATCACTTCCCGTCCGGCACTTTCAGCCTTGACGTGCAGGATCGTCAGGAACACCCCCATCCGGCATCGCTGATCGAGCGGTTCAGTCCGGCCTTGGACGCGGCCCCGTCGGGCAGGAAGCTGCCCGGCCGGCCGGGGTCGGGCTTCGGTGCGGGTGCCCGGCCCATGCTGTGGATCTTGAGGCCTTCGTGCGCGATGAAGTCGTGTTCGCGTACGAGGTCGAGCGCGGTCTTGTGTGCGTGGTCGAGCCGTTGCCGGCGCACCTTGCGGTGCAGGGCGGCGACCTTCTCCACGGTCTTGCGGCGGCGCTTGGAGCCGCGCTTGCACCGGCTGAGCGCTCGCTGAGCTTCTTCGAGCTTCGCGGCAGCCTTCCGGCCATGGCGCGGGTTGGCCACGAATGTGCCGCCCGAGTCGGCGAGGAAGTCGGCGATGCCCAGGTCGATGCCGACCGCACTGCCCGTCTTGGGCAGCGGCTCGGACTCGGCCTGCTCTGCGGTCAGGACCACGTACCAGCACGTGCCCTCACGCTTGACGGAGACGGTCTTGACCTCGCCGACCACCGGCCGGTGCTGATGCACCCTGACGTGCCCCACGCCCTGGAATCGGACGCGGGTCACCGGGTCGTGCGGCGTGGCATCCCAGCGGCAGCCGTCACCGGCGAGGACCGCGAGCGAGCGCGGCGGCGAGCAGGATGAGTCCGCCGGCCGTCTCCGTGCGCAGGGCCTCGGCGACGGCCTGCCGTTCGGGCCAGGGCAACAGGCCGAGGATCACCTTGCGCGGGCGTGCCTGGGGCATGGTGCGGGCCTCCGGGGCGGGTAGGCGGATGGGCACACGGGCCCCTCGGACACCGACCAGACTTCCCGGCACACCAGCGTCGCATCGACGCGTTCTTTGCACCCTATCGGCCTCTCGGCGGTCTCCCCACCTGGCGGAACGCGAGCGAGCGCGTTCGTGCCCTTGAGGTCATTCCGTTGTCCGGCCACATCACCCACGGGCCCGGTTGAACCGGAGGTCACGGTTGACGAACAGGTGGACGTAGCCGCACGACTGGCAGATCAGGCCGGTCGCCGACTCGTTCGCCCAGGCCAGGTCGAAGAGCTCCGTCCCCGTGCTGTTCAGCTTGACCTCCCGCTTGCGGAACGTGTCGTTGTCGCACATCAGGCAGTGGATCGGGTGCTCTCCGATCGCCGCGTGCACAGACTTGGCCATGCTGGTTCCCCTCTTCCTGCGTTAGTTCTGGCGGTGCGCGGTCGCGGTTGCACCGTCGGGCCGCGACGCATGCCGTCCGGTGGGACGTGCGCGCAGGTGGCGCGGGTCCGTCGCGCCGCGGGAGCCGGGGCAGCACCTGGTCACCGCCAGCGGTGCTCCCCCGGCCGTCAGAGGCCGAGCTACACGGGTTCGGCGCGGCTGAGTCGACGCCCGGTCGCAACAGATGACCACGTAAATCGGTGGGGGGGGGGGGGGGGGGGGGGGGGGGGGGGGGCGGCCCGCCCGCGGGGGCCCCCCCCCCCCCGCCGCCCCCCCCCCCCCCCCCCCCCCCCCCCGGCCCCCCCCCCCCCCCCCCCCCCCCCCCCCCCCGCGCCGCGCCCGGTGGGGGGGGGGGGGGGGCGCCGCCCCCCCGCCCCAACCACACACACACTTCTTGGCGGCGCCCCCCCCCCCCCCCCGCCCCCCCCCCCCCCACCCTTTCTTTCTGCCCCTTCACCACGGCTCTACCGTGGTCAAGCCGGGTTGAGTTAACGGGTCACGGCTTACTCCCCGTTGTTCGGCACCGCGTTCATGACGGTCAGCGTCATGCTGTTGTTCTTGTAGGACACCCGGAACAGGTAGCCGCCCACGTTCAGGGCCCGGTTCTCCGGCAGCGCATGGAAGGCGCCCTTGATCGAGCTACCGCTCATGATCGTGAACACGGTGCCCGGGGTCAGCTTGCCCCGCACGTCCAGGTCCAGCTCACCGTCCAGCACCAGGTTCCCCGCCGCCCGGACGCTCGTGTAGTCCCGGTCGCCGGAGATCGTGACGGCAACGCGACCCTGCTTGCCGATGGTCGCGTTCCCGCCGACGTTCAGGACATTGCCTGCGGCGCCGGAAGCGCCGGCGATCTGCGCGGCCTCGTCGGCCGTGAGACCGGGCCGCAGCACGCCGTGGCTGACGTTGACGCTGTCACCCACAGTGCCGCTGCCGCCGAGCGTTCCGCCGCGCACATCGACAGCGCTCGCATGCGAGCCGACGACCGAGAGTTTGCCGTCGAGGACGGTGCTCGTCCCGTGCCAGGTCTCGCTGCCGGTGAGGAACAGGGTGCCGGCGCCACGCTTCGTGAGGCTGCCCTCGGAGGCGCGGGCCTCGCGGGCCTGCTCACGGCGGACCCCGATGGCGTAGTCCGACTTGTCGGCGTCGCTCGCGTCGGCCGGCAGGCCCGTGGTCCAGCCCTTGGCCGCCTTGGTCGCCGCCCAGGCGGCCGCCTCGGCGGCGTCCTCCTGCTGGCGGGCCCGGATCGCGACGTCCGAGATGTCGTTCGACCACACGTCGTCGCGCCCCTGCGTGTCGACGACGAACGGCCCCAGGAACTGGCCCGGGCCGTTCATGGCCTCCCGCAGGCTGACCGTGCCCCAGCCGTTGCGGCTGTCCGGCACCTGCACGATCTGGCCGCCGGTGGGGTTCAGCACGGCGTTGCCCGCCGCGTCACTGATCGTGTTGTTCTGCCGGCCGGTGGTGAACATCGTGTAGAGCGCCTGCTCGTTGGTCATGTACGGGAAGCGCTGCATGATCAACGAAAGTGCGGCCGCCGAGTGCGGGCCGGCCATCGACGTCCCCGACGCACTGCCGTAACGGGGCTCGGGCACGCCGTTGACGACCGACACGGTCGTGCTGTTGATGCCGTTGGCCGGCGCCGTCACGCAGGACCACTTCGCGACGCCGCACTGGTTGAACGTCTGCTGGCCGGGGACCAGGACGGAGCCGTCAGCGTTGAACGTGCGCCCCTGGGTGGGGTTGACCCCCGACGTCGTGTACCAGCTGCCCTCCAGCTCGGGCATGAAGTACGGCGCGGCGCCTCGCGGCGACGGGTTCACGTAGCCGCTGTTACCGGCGGTGAACTGGATGACCGTGCCGGTACGTGCGGCCTCGATGGCACCGTTCAGCCAGTGGGCGGCGCTGCCGTTCGCGTCGACGACGCCGTCCGGAGTGGACCAGAGGCGCCATGCCGTGTTCAGACCGAAGCCCGCCGGGCTACCTGACGGTGTGTCATACGTGTTGTAGTTTTCCGTTTTGGGCTGGCTACCCCAGCTGCTGGTGATGATCCTGATGGGCTCGCCGTTCGCCGTCTTGGCGGAGTTCACGGCCCGGTAGACATTGCCGATGTAGGCGTCGTCCGGTGTCTGCGCGGCGGTCGCGTTCGGCGGCAGGAGACCGTAGAGCACGCCGTCCGTCTTGCCGGTGTTGCCCATGTACACGTTGCTGTTGAACGCGACGCCGTGCATGTTGGCATCCGGCCCGGCCGGTTGCGTCTCGCCGACGCCGTCGCGGCTCGCACCAATGGTCCCGCTGACGTGGGTGCCGTGGCTGTCGTTGAGCGCCGGGTCGTAGAAGCCCGGCGTGGGGCCCGTCTGGCCGCCCTGGGCCTCCACTGAGAAGTAGCGGTCCCCGACCGCGTAGTTCGTGTCCAGGCTTCCGTGTTCCCGGACGTGCCCGGCGAAGACGCCCGAGTCGACGACACCGATGTTCATGCCGGTGCCGGAGTAGCCGGCGGCGTAGGCGAATTCGGCTCCCATCGAAACCAGGCCGGCGTCCCGGTTGAACTCAGGGGTGCGCCAGCTCGCCGCGTCGCCGAGCCGGCCGGGATCTCCCTCGTAGGTCTTGATCTGCGGTGGCACGGGCACCTGCCCCATCGCCGGCTGCGCGGCGACGCCGAGCACCACTATCGGTATCAGCGCTGTGATCAGCACTGGCTTCACGCGCTTTGTGTTCGACACTCCGACCCCCTCCATGATCGATTGCGCCGGATGCTATTTCCTCCTTCCGGAACGGATCAAGGCATCGGCGAACACGTTTCTATCTCCGTTGGAAGTAACGGCCTGGTGCACGATAGAGAGTGGATCAGCGAGCGGCGTCATGCGGCTTCGAATCCAAGGCGGAGGAGGGAGGCGGAGCGTGGTCGCGTGCCGGGCTTTCATGCGGACCTCGGTGAGGATCCGCCAGTTCTTCAGGTCCGCGAAACCGACCGTGCTCGTTGGCCGCGCGTTCTCGGCTGACCAGCTTGTTCGCCTCTTTCTGGGCGGCGGTCAGGGCCGTGCTGCGGGTCGCCTTGTAGCCGGTGACGATCACGGGATTTCCGGGGTCGTCGTCCAGGCCGACGAAGCCGAGGTCCGTGAGCGCCCCGGGACCCGCTGCACGCAGATGCTCGGTGATCTTGTTGTGGCGGGCGGTGGTGATCTCGCTGGAGCGGCCCGACCCCGAGCAGACCGGCGCGTTCCTGCCGAACGGAGCCGCCGCCAAAGCGGGCTTGAACCGCAGTGTCCTGGAAGCGGGTTGGGGGCAGTTCCCTACGATCCTGGCGAACAAGGCTGAAAGTGCCGGTCGCCGGGTGATCGAAGTGGGCGCCCGCAACACCTCCCGCACCTGCCCCGAATGCGGTGAGCGACTGCCGGCCGCTGCCTGTCGGCACCCCCGTGCGCCACTACGGCCAGCAATGGGCCGCAGCCCGCACCGGCACCGCCACCATCGCGAGGCCAAAGGCCCGTGGCTGGGCGGCGCCTTCGAGTACCGGGTCGGCGCGGGCAAGGACTTCTCCTACGCCACCGGCCCCGCAAACCCCGAGACCCGTGACGCCTGGTGGTCCAGCGATGCCACCATCCCCGCCACCGAGCGCCCCCGTGCCGTCGGTCCGGGTCAGAGCCCGAGCTTGCCCTTGATGTCGGCGACCTGGGGTCCGGTGTCCTTGGCGGGAAGCTTCCAGCCATGCGGTGCCTGCGTACCGTCCGTGTAGACGAGCTTGCCGCCCTTCGCCTGCTCGGGCGTGAGGTCGAAGACCCGGGCGCGGGTGGCGGTGTCCCCCGGCTCGATGGCACCGGACGGGGGGTACCCGTCCAGGGTGACCTTTCCGGCGTTGCCGTTGCCCGCGGCGACGGACGTACCGTCCGAGCCGATCCACTGCCAGCCGCCGCCCGGCGCGGGCTCCTCGTCGGCGGGGTTCGCACTCATTGATTTCTCGCTCAGCGTGACGACCGCGAACACGCCGTTCTGCGGTGACGCTCCGGCGCCCTGTTCGGCGTAGACGACGGTCGTCGGGGTGATCTCCAGGATGCCGACGGTCTTGGCTCCGACGGTCCGGGACGGCTCACCCAGACCGACCGCGGCGGGACCCGTGTCGTCACCGGCGGGCGCGCCGGTGGCGCTCTGTGTGGGCGACGGCTCTGAGTGTGTGGGTGACGGAGACTGTTTGGCGTCGCCGCCGCTGTCCCCGGGCCCGGGGTCACAGGCGGTCAGGGCCAGACAGGCGGCGGCGGCGAGACTGACGGCAAGCGGGATTCTGCGCATCACTACCCCCCAAGGATTCAGTACACGGAGGGACCGTAGCGCCCAGAGACGGCGCACAGGAGACCGGTCACAGACTTGGGCCCCAGGGGGTACCACCGTGACAGATCAGCCACATTCCCATGCGTCAGCAGTGTTCCCACACACCATACCGACCGCACAGGCCACGCACGACGGATGCGCAGCGCGTGTCAGAGCGCGAGGAAGTCGAGAAGCGCCCGGTTGACCTCCTCCGGGTGGGTCCAGGCGGTGTTGTGCAGGCCGCTCTGGACGGTGACGAAGGTGAGGTCCTTGATCAGATGGCTGGCAGCATCACGGCCGGAAGGGGCCTGCGGTGTCGGCCGGGGACGACGGCGTCCTCGAAGGTGTCGCCGGTGGCGTCGGTGTCACCCCGAGCCCGGCCGCCCGCTCCGCAACACCGGGCTGCTCCTCGCCGACCCGCCGTCCCCACTCGACCCGCCGTCCGGCTGCCGCTTCCGCGCCCGCTGCCCACTCACCGACGACCGCTGCGCCACGCAGCCGCCCGCCACGCGCGAGGTCGCACCCGGATGGACCGTCGCCTGCCACCGCCCGCACCCCGTCCCCGTCGGCCCCCACTAGTCTTCTGAGTCAGGAATTCGCTGGAGCGCGAGGGATTCCAGCAGCACAGCGCGGCACCGAGGCCCATCGGCTCCCGCCTGTCCCGGCGCACCGCCCGGACGGTCCGCGGCTTCGACTTCGCCTTCTGGCCGCCGCCGTTGCTGCGGGCCTGCTCCCTCGCGGCCTCCTCCGCTTGCAGTAGCACGCACCGTACGCCGCTCACCGGCACTGCCCAGGCACCGTCGCCCTTGTGCGACCTGATCGGCCAGGAGGGTGCTGAAGATCTTGGCCGGGCTCCCGGCGTCTTGCACGCACATCTGCGGCGTTGCCAAAACGGCCTGATAGCTCCGCTATGAGGCCGCTTCGGCGCCTTGCAGCTGCACGCACCAGACGCCGCTCGCTGATCCGGCCACGATCTTCAGTGCCCTCCTAGGTGTGCGCTGCGGCCGTGGTGGCCCGGACGGGCAGATCGCCGTCGCGCAGACGCCGCCCGCCGCGGCCGTTGTCCACCGCGATGAGCTCGGCGAGGATCGACAGGGCGCTCTCGGCGAGCGACGCTCCGCCGAGGTCGAGGCCCGCCGGGCCGGTCAGCCGGTCCAGTCCGGGCGCGTCGGCCAGGCGCCGCAGGCGTTGCGCGTGGGTGGCCCGGCTGCCTAGCGCGGCAACGTACCCAGCGGGTCCTGCCAGAGCGGCGCGAAGAGCGCGGTCGTCGATGCGCGGGTCGTGGCTGAGTGTGACGACGGCGTCGCGTACGCCGAGCGGATGGCGGGCGATCCACTCGTCGGGCCAGGCGCGGACGACGTCGGCGGTGCCGGGGAAGGCCCCGGAGGCGACATGGTCGGGCCGCGGGTCGAGGACGACGACCGTGCGGTGCAAGGTCCCGGCCAGGGTGGCCAGGACTGCGGCGAGATCTGTCGCGCCGACCACGAGCAGCCGCGGCCGACTCGTCAGTTCCTCGGTGTACGCAGTTCCCACGTCGGGCAGTTGGCCGGCAGTGGGTGTTGTCGACCAGCGGTGAGGCGGCCTCAGCCCGACCCGCACGGTGAGCGGACGGTCCTCGGCCAGGGCCGTGGTGATGGCGGAGTGCACGGGCTCGGGCGGCGCGGGCGTGATGAGGACACGCAGTTCGCCGGTGCAGGCGGGAGCGTCCTCCCAGGGCAGGAGGTCGTCCCCGGGCGACACCGTGGTCACATGGGGCGCGGCCCCTGCCAGGACGGCGCGGGCTGCGTCCAGGACGATGCCCTCGACGCAGCCGCCCGACAACGAGCCGCGCCACGTACCGTCCGCGGCGACGGCCATGGTGGCGCCGAGCGGTCGTGATCCGGGACCGTCACGGCCCACCAGCCGGGCCAGTGCGACGGGCCGACCCGCCCGGCGGTGGGCGTCGACAAAGGGCCACACTTCGCGGAGCACGCGTACCTCCTGTTCCAGTCCTGGGCCGGGGGCCGCGACGGCAGCGGTCCCAGAGCCCCTTCTCGCGGGCGGCTCACGACGCAGGCCGTTCCTCGATCACGCGGTCCGGACGGATGGGCAGGGTCCGCTGGCGGCGGCCGGTGGCATGCCAGACGGCGTTCGCGATCGCGGCCGCGGTGCCGACGGTGCCGATTTCACCGACTCCTTTGATGCCTGACGGGTCGCCGGGTTCATAGTCGGGCACGAAGTCGGCTTCGATGTCGGGTACGTCGGCGTGTGCGGCGATGTGGTAGCCCGCGAAGTCCGTGTTGACGTGACGTCCCGTGGCCGGATCACGGACGCCTTCTTCGTGCAGGGCCACCGACAAGCCCATGATCATGCCCCCGACAAGCTGACTGCGTGCGAGCAGTGGGTTGATCACGCGGCCCACGGCGAACATCCCCAAAAGCCGCCGCACACGCACCTCGCCGGTCGCCGGATCGACGGTCGCTTCGCAGAACACGGCGCTGTAGGAGTGCCGTTCCATGAGGGGCAGCTCACCGAGCGACTCGGTGGTGTCGAACGAGACGGTCAACGGCAGCGGGGCGCCGCCCAGCTGGGAGCGCAGCTTCGCCGCGGCCCCGGTGATCGCCCAGGACCAGGACGTCGTCCCCCGGGATCCACCGGCGTTCCATGTGGGACCGAGGTCGCTGTCCGCGATCAGCAGCCGTATCCGTTCGGGGCCTGTCCGCAGCGCCTCGGCCGCCACCGCGGTCAGTGCGGTGCGTGCGCCCGTGCCGATGTCGCTGGCGCCGATGGCTACGGTGAACGCGCCGTCGGTCTCGGCGGTGATCGATGCCGAGGAGGGCAGGGCCCCGGCACTGAAGGACGTGGCCGCCATCCCGGTGCCGACGAGCAGACGTCCCTCCCTCCGCGTCCGGGGCCGGTGCTCACGTGCGGCCCAGCCGAACCGGCGAGCGCCCTCCCGCAGACACGCGACGAGGTTGCGGCGGCTGAACGGCAGACCCGACACGGGGCCAGTGGAGGGCTCGTTGCGCAGCCGAAGCTCAAGGGGGTCCATACGCAACCGTTCCGCCACCTCGTCCATGGCCGATTCAAGAGCGAACGAACCGGGTGTCGCGCCGGGCCCACGCACCGAGTACGGCGGCAGGACGTCGACCGGGACCGCGGTGCGCCGGGTGCGGATCGCCGATGCTGCATAGAGCGTGTTGGTGAGCTCGGTGCAGTTTTCGAGGTAATCCGCGAGCTTCGAGACCTCGAAGGCCGAAGCGTGGTCGATTGCCCGCAGACGGCCGTCGGTATCCGCCCCGATCCGGACCCGCTGGTCGGTCGCCGGCCGCATCGAGACCGTCTGGAAGACCTGATTCCGGGTCAGGGTGACGCGCACGGGACGGCCGAGCGTCGTCGTGGCCATCACCGCCAGGACCAGCTGCGGGCCACACCCGCCCGACTTGGACCCGAAGCCGCCACCGACGTGCTCAGCGCGGACGCGTACCTGTTTCGGGTCGAGGGAGAAGAGTGTGGCCACCGTCATGGCGACCAGGAAGGGCCCCTGATTGGAGTCGACGATCTGCAGGCGGTCGCCTTCCCACCAGGCGGTCGCGGAGTGCGGCTCCATGGCGGCGCCGTGCTGCTCGGGCGTGACGTAGCGCTCGTCGACGACCACCGCGCTCGCAGCCAGCTCCTTGTCCACGTCACCGACGGTGGCGTCTTCTCCGAAGAACGACGTCGCCGGCCGCGCGGCCGGGTGCTCAAGTGAGAAGTCGACGTCGTACGGTTCCTCGGCGTATGTCACCCGTATGACCATGGCTGCCGACCGGGCCTGCTCCGCTGTCTCCGCCACCACCAGCGCAATCGGCCGGCCGGAATGAGGGATCTCGTCGCTCTGCAGCAGGTGCATGCCACCGTCGGGCCCGAAGAACGATCCTGCGTCCAGGTTGAGCCGGGGCGCGTTGCGGTGGTCGATCACGCCCAGCACGCCGGGCATGGCCAGCGCGGCGGAGGTGTCGATGCCGCGGATGCGTCCGCGGGACACCGTGGAGGTGACGACCCAGCCGTGCGCCAAGTTGCTCATCGGCTCGTCCGCGGCGTAGCGCACCGCGCCGGTGACCTTGGCCGTTCCGTCCATACGGGGTCGCGCTGTGCCGACGGTCCCCCATGGCGGTTCCCTCGTGCCGGCCGACGAGGCGGAGCTACCGGCGGTGTTCGGCCCGGGGGCCGGGTTTCCGGCCGGTGCCGGGGATGGACTGGTCGGGGACGCGTTCATGTGTTGATCTCCTTCAGGACGTGTGACGGGACCGGTTCGTCACTCGGCCCAGTGGGCGAGCTCGGCCAGGACGGCCTCGATGAGGTTGCGGGCGAGTGTGACCTTGTACGCGTTGTCGCGCAGCGGCCGCGCGGCGGACAGTTCCGCGTCCGCGGCGAAGCGGAAACGGTCGGCCGTGGTGGGGGTGCCCCGCAGGGCGGTCTCGGCGGCGTGGGCGCGCCAGGGGCGTGAGGCAAGGCCGCCGAGTGCGATCCGGGCGCCTTGGACGACGCCCTGGTGGACGTCCAGCGCGGCTGCGACGGACACGTTGGCGAAGGCGTAGGACGCCCGCTCGCGGACCTTGCGGTAGCGCGAACGCGGGCTCGCCGCGGCGGCCGGCAGGGTGACAGCGGTGATCAGGGCACCCGGGGGCAGCACCGATTCCCGCTGCGGACTCTCGCCGACCGGCGGGTAGAACTCGCACAGCGGGATCTCGTGGGTCCCGTTCAGGGTCTCGTAGTGCACGACCGCGTCGAACGCGGCCAGGGCCACGGCCATGTCCGAGGGATGGGTGGCCACACAGTGGTCGGACCAGCCGAGGACCGCGTGGTTGTGGTGTTCGCCGGCGATCGCGGAACAGCCGCTGCCCGGGCTGCGCTTGTTGCACGGCTGGGAGGGGTCTGCGAAGTAGCCGCACCGGGTCCGCTGCAGCAGGTTGCCGCCCACCGTGGCCATGTTGCGCAACTGCCCCGACGCGCCCGCCAGCACGGCCTGGCTGAGTGCCGGATACCGGCGGCGCACCTCGGGATGGGCCGCCAGGTCGCTGTTGGTCGTCGTCGCGCCGATGACGAGCCCGCCGTCAGGCGACTCGCGGACGCCGTCCAGAGGCAGTAGGCGCACGTCCACCAGCCGGGTGGGCGTTTCGACGCCGTCCTTCATCAGATCGACGAGATTCGTCCCGCCGCCGAGGAACCGGGCACCGCCGTCGCCGGCGACCAGGGCGAGGGCCTCCCGGACCTGCCTCGGCCGCTGATAGCTGACCTTCTTCATCCCGTCATCTCCTCGCGGGACGCCGCCTCGAGCACGGCGCGCACGATCGACGGGTACGCGCCGCACCGGCACAGGTTGCCGCTCAGGCGCTCGCGCACCTCCTCGGCGTCCAACTCCGGTGCCGGTTCCTCGGGTGAGACAACTGCGGTGACCGCGCTGGGCCAGCCCGCCGCGTGCTCGGCCAGCATGCCGACCGCGGAGCAGAGCTGCCCGGGGGTGCAGTAGCCGCACTGGAGTCCGTCGAGCTGCACGAACGCCTGCTGCAGCGGGTGCAGTTCACCATTGTGGGCGAGGCCCTCGACGGTCGTGACGTCCGAGCCGTCGGCTGCGACTGCCAGCGTCAGGCAGGACACCACACGCCAGCCGTCCAGGAGCACCGTGCAGGCGCCGCACTGTCCGCGGTCGCAGCCCTTTTTCGGCCCTGTGTTGCCCGTGCCCTCACGGAGCGCGTCGAGCAGTGTCCTGCGATTGTCGATATTCAGACGGTGAGTCAGACCGTTGACGCGAAGACGTATCTCACTGCGGGTTCCATCAGTCATACCGCTTCCCCTTCCTCAACAAACCCCCGGACAACAGAGCCTCATAGACTCCAGAACATTCAACCAGTCCGCCGGATAATTGCTTTGCCTAAAAGTGGCGAAGCCTTGCACGATCCTCTTCGTGATTTCGCATGAGTCGGAGTATGAAAGGTTTGCTGGACCTTCCTCGGTGGCGATGTTTCAATCGGTGCCATGCTGCTGGACGAACTCCGCACTCTGCTGGCGCGTCACGCCCGGGCCGACGGAACCACTGCCATCGAGAACGTGCTGATCGGCCGCGAGAAGTCACAAGCACCCCATGCCGCCATGACCGGAACGGTCATGGCGCTGATCGCTCAGGGCGCCAAACGTCTCGCGCTCGGCGAGTACGTGTACGAGTACCGTGCCGGGCAGTACTTGGTCGCATCCGTCGATCTGCCCGTCACCGGCCACTTCACGCAGGCCACCCCGGCGCGGCCGGCGCTGGGTCTGGGCCTGCTGCTGCGGCCGTCGGACATCGCCGAAATGGTGCTGCAGGCCCCACCCGGCAGCCTTCCTCCAAACGGCACCGCGCCACCCGCCATCGCCGTCAGCGACGCCTCCGACGAACTCCTCGACGCCGCCGTGCGGCTGCTGCGCCTGCTCGACCAGCCGCGGGACAGGGACATGCTCGCGCCCCTCATCAAACGTGAAATTCTGTGGCGCCTGATCACGAGCGAGCAGGGTGCGACGGTTCGCCAGATCGGCCTCGCGGACAGCAAGCTCTCCCACATCGCCAGAGCTGTGCAGTGGATTCGGGAGAACTACAGAGAGGCATTCCGGGTGGACGACGTGGCAGAGCTGATCGGGATGAGCACTTCTGCCTTCTACCGGAATTTCCAGGCCGTCACCGGAATGAGTCCCATTCAGTTCCAGAAGCAGATCAGACTCCATGAGGCCCGGCTTCTTCTGGTAGCGCATCCAAAAGACATCGCGCACATCGGACACCGTGTGGGCTACGACAGCCCGTCCCAGTTCAGCCGGGAGTACCGGCGCCTGTTCGGCGCACCACCCAGTCAGGACACGGTGAGATTCGGGGCACGCACTGCCGACGCAGGGCACTGACCGGCCGGAATGCGCGGCCTGCGGGCGGAATACACCAGGGCGGGAGGCAGGTTGCGGTACACCGTCCTGCTCGCGATCACTTCTTCGAATTCCCGGCGCAGTTGTGCGAGCCGGTGACGGCTCGGCGGGGCCCAGTGGGCCCAGGTGTAGGTGAATTGCGTGTACGCACCGCTCTCGGACAGAACCGAGCCGATTTTCGGTACGAGGGCGTGGCCGTGCGGGCCGGTGAACGCCGACCAGGGGAGGCTGCTCACCACCACGTCCGCCGTGCGCAGGCCCCGGTCGGCGAGGATGCGGGGCAGTTCCCAGGCAGAGTCGGTGACTATCTCGGCGCGGGGAAACCGCTGAACCAGATGTGTGGCGAGCCGCTCGTTCAGTTCGACCGCGATGTGACGGCCGCGGCCTGCCAGTTTGCTTTGGATCGCCTCGGTGGCAGGTCCGGTGCCGGGCCCGAGTTCCACCACCACGGGCTCGCCCCGCTCCGGCACGGCGGCGACGAGCCGCTCGACCAGGCGGGCCGAACTCGGGACCAGGGAGGCTGTCCGGAGCGGACTGCGCAGGAACTCGCGGGCGAAAAGCGCTGTTTCACTCATGCTGTGACCCTTGCGGTGCGGTGGGATCCGCGGGCGGGCAGGCATTTTCCTGCTCTGCGGGAGAACCGGTGATTCCATTCAACCGCTATGACCTGCGGAAACCGTAGAACGATCCTCGCTGCCCCTTGCACGATCCTCCACCGCGATCAAGCCAGTTCAGGGAAGAACACCTGCTGGGTTGCGCACGCCGTGACGCAGACGGACGACGTCCCGGCTGGGAGGCGCACCGAACTGGCGGCGGTATTCCCGGCTGAACTGTGACGGGTTGTCGTAGCCGACGCGGTGGCCGACCCCGGTGACGTCGCCCGGGTGGGTGGCGAGCAGCAGCCTGGCCTCCTGGAGCCGGATCTGCTTCTGGAACTGGATGGGGCTCATCGCGGTCACCGCCTGGAAGTTGCGGTAGAAGGCGGAGACGCTCATGCCGGAACGGCGCGCCACGTCCTCGACCCGGAAGGGCTCCGCGTAGTGCTCGCGGATCCAGCGCACGGCCCGGGAGACACGGCCGAGGCTGCTGTCGGCGAGGCCGAGCTGGCGCACCGCCGCGCCCTGCTCCCCGATGGCGGTGGTCCAGCCGGGGCGGGCCCCGCATCACCGAGCCCCTCTCCGGGGAGCCCAGGCGTCCCTCAGCGCATGGCGACACCGCACACCCCCCGACCCGCATCTATGGCTGTCCGCCCCGTGGGAGAGGTCTCCCGCACCGCCCTACCGTGGCGGACCTGGACCACCGAGCCCGCCCCGGACGGGAGAGCCGCGATGCGCAGAGTAACGAGCACCCTGCTCGGCCTGCTTCTCACACTGCTGAGCCTCACAGCAGCCACCACACCGGCCCACGCCGCCCCACCCACCTACCTCACCCTCGAGGCCACCTACACCACCGTTGCCAACGGCTGGGATCGCGTCGACCGCTACCTCGACACCACGAGCGGTTTTCATTCCGAGCAGTACCCCCCGGACGGCCGTGGCGACCAGGACGGCCAGCGACGCACCTTCTTCAGCGGCGTCAAGCAGCCCTACTCCGGCCGTTTTCTCCTCTACTCCGCCCCCGGCTGGAACAGAGGCAGTCACCCGACCCCCGTCCTCCTCGTCCACGGCGCCAACGACAACGCCGACCGCGCCTGGGCCAACCCCGGCGAAGCCGGTGGCTACGGCTGCGGCACCATCTCCTGCCCCAGCACCGGACTCATGCAGTACCTCACCGACCGCGGCTACCGCGTCTTCGCGATCAACTTCGCCCATAAGCAGGGCGACAACCTGATGCAGGCCCAGCAGGTCGGCGACGCCATCGCCGTCATCAAGGACCGGCTCGGCGTCAGCCAGGTAGACCTCGTCGGCTGGAGCAAGGGGGAGATGTCCACCCGAGCCTACGTCTCCTCACTGCACCCCACGTGGGGACGTCCCTACGCCGGAGACGTACGCCGCCTCATCACTCTCGGCGGCCCCAACGGCGGCTACGACTACCCCTACGCCCACGGCTGGGCCCACGACTTCAGCGTCTGGCCCCAATGCGGCGGCAGCGTCAACGCCCCCTCGCCCCACCTCTACATGACCTGCTACGGCACCTACACCGCCCACCCCGAATTCGCCTTCACTCCCACCAACGGCTACGACGCCTATCCCGGACAGCGCCAGATGCTCGCCCGCTGGGACACCGCCTACGGCATCGACATGACCCAACAGGACTGGTACACCACCTACCACGGTGGCCAGGGCCTCTACACCTCCGGCAGTGGCATCCAGACCGCCATCGACGCCGGCTCCCTGATCACCCCCCTCCACAAGGCAGGCATCCCCGGCACCGTCGCCACCTACCTCCTCGCCGGCGGATCCCCCAGCGTCCTCGGCATCTACAACGAGAACCGCGGCCCCAGCGACGGCGTGGTCTTCGTCAACAGTGCCCTCGACCGCACCGGCATCGCCAACGTTGCCGGCACCTCCCTCATCACCACCGCCAACCACCTTCAACTTGGCTGGCACTCCTCCGCCTGCGCCCAGATCGCCGCCTGGCTCGGCTGACCTGCCACTCCCCCAAGGACGGACCATGACCGCGCCCGCACTCCTCCCCGGCATCCACGCTCGACTCATCACCACCCCCCGGCTCACCCTCAACCTCCTCGAACTCCCCGACCGGACCGGCGAACCCGTCCTCTTCGTACACGGCAACGTCTCCGCCGCCACCTTCTGGCAGCAGGCCATGCTCGACCTGCCCCACACCTACCGCCCCCTCGCCGTCGACCTCCGCGGCTTCGGCGGCACCGACCCCCTTCCCGTCGACGCCACCCACGGCCTCCGGGACTACAGCGACGACCTCACCGCCCTACGCGACACCCTCGCCCTCGACCGCGTCCACCTCGTCGGCTGGAGCATGGGCGGCGGCATCACCCTCCAGCACCTCCGCGATCACCCCACAGCCGTCCGCAGTGTCACCCTCGTCAACCCCGTCTCCCCCTACGGCTTCGGCGGCACCCACGGCCCCGACGGCCGACTCAACCACCACGACGGAGCCGGCTCCGGCGCAGGCACCGTCAACCCCGAATTCGTCCAGCGCCTCACCGAAGGCGACCGCAGCGAGGACTCACCACTCTCCCCCCGCGCCGTCCTTGCCTCCAGCTACGTAAAGCCGCCGTTCCGCCCCGCACTTGAGGACGCCTTCGTCGACGCCATGCTCTCCACCCGCACCGGAGACGACCACTACCCCGGCGACACCCGTCCCAGCGACCACTGGCCCGGCACCGCCCCCGGCCCCCGAGGTGTCCTCAACGCCATGGCCCCCACCCACTTCCGTATTGACGACCTGCACCGGATCGACCCCAAACCGCCCATCGGCTGGATCCGCGGCACCGACGATCTCATCGTCTCCGACACCTCGCTCTTCGACCTCGCCCACCTCGGTGCACTCGGCGCCGTACCCGGCTGGCCCGGCGCCTACCAATGCCCTGCCCAACCCATGCTCGCCCAGACCCGCCACGCACTCGATCACTACGCCGCCGCGGGCGGCCACGTCCGCGAAACTGCCATCCCCGACGCCGGTCACGCCGTACACATCGACAAACCCAAGGAGTTCACCGCCGCCCTCCTGGACACCCTCACCGCGGGCCGGTGAAGCGGCCTGGCACAACGGCGAAGAAGACCACGTGCACCTGCTCGTGCACTACCCGCCGAAAGCCGCCCTCTCCAGCCTGGTCAACAGCCTCAAGGGCGTCAGCTCTCGTTACCTGCGCGCCGAGTTCACCGGCCGCGTCAACCACGCAACCCTGCACGGCCGCTTCTGGTCCGGCTCCTACTTCGCCGGATCATGCGGCGGCGCACCACTCCAGGCAGTGAAGGACTGCATCGAGAACCAGAAGCGGCCTACCTGACCGTCACAACGGAGGTGCAGAGAACTCCGGCGCTCCGCACCTCCGGGCCCAGGATCGGATTCCCTCCCCGCCTGAAGGCAGGGATTCCCTCCGAAGAAGAGGGATGGAGAGCACTACGACGTGGAGCACTTCCAACTTCTTCCGGCAGGCGGAGACTGGCGCGTCCAGGTCCGCCGGACCACCTGCTGGGCGCTCGGCCAGAACTGGTTGGCCGGCCTCGCAGCCGCGCCCACCAGCATCCCGGACACTGCGGCCCTGCGCCGCGCCCGCGGCCGGGCGGTACTGCGCGCCCTCGGCGGCATCCTCATCGAAGACACCGGCACCCACGGCCGCCCAGGTGGCAAACCCACCTGGGGCCCACCCGCCCACACCGCACTACGACGCCTCATCGCAGTAACCCTCCCCTGATCGATCGACGGCCGGCCAGGCCGCCCCTGAGGGGGCGTCACACCGCTGGCGCGCCTGGCGGGGACCCCGGCTTCTTCTCGTCGGCCCCGCGCCGCAGAGCGCTGTCCTGTGGCGTGACCACCGAAAGCGGCGCAGCGATCTGCTCCAGCGGCTTCTGTTCTGCGGCCACCGCGAAGAAGACAGCCACCAGGCCCGCGATCACCATCAGGGCCGCCCCCACACAGAACGCGAGAGCGGCGTCCGCGACGACTCCGCTCTGCGTCAGGCCCGCAAAGAGCAGCGGGCCGGAGATACCGCCGGCCGCCGTCCCGATCGCGTAGAAGAAGGCGATCGCCATGGCCCGCGTCTCCATCGGGAAGATCTCGCTGACCGTGAGGTACGCCGAACTCGCACCCGCCGACGCGAAAAAGAGGACGACGCACCAGCACAGCGTCATCGTGATGGCGTCGAGCCGTCCGGTGTCGAACAGCCAGGCAGTGAGGAACAGGAGCACTCCGGAGAGGATGTAGGTCCCCGCGATCATCGGCCGGCGGCCCCAGGTGTCGAAGAGATGGCCCAGGAACAGTGGGCCGAGGAAGTTGCAGAACGCGATGGCGGCGAAGAAGTAGCCGGTTGTTCCGGTGGAGACGTCGAAGAACGTGACCAGGATCGAACCGAAGCCAAAAGTGATCGCGTTGTAGAGGAAAGCCTGTCCGACGAAGAGCGCGAAGCCGAGCGTCGCACGCTTGGGATAGTCACGGAAGACGGTCTTCCCGATCTCGATGAAGCCGACGCTGCGTCGCTGTTCGACAGTGATCTCGCTCTCCGCCTCGGGGAGCAGGTGGCCCGTCTCCCCCTCGATCTCCCTTTCCACTTCGTCGACGAGCTTCTCCGCTTCCTCGGACTGTCCGTGGATGAACATCCATCGCGGGCTTTCCGGCACATGACGGCGCACGAGAAGGATGACCAGTCCCAGAACGACGCCGAGGGCGAACGTCAGCCGCCAGCCGACATCCTTGGGGAAGATGTCGGTATCGAGTGCGAGGACCGACAGGAGAGCACCACCTATCGCACCCAACCAGTAACTGCCATTGATGATCAGGTCGACGCGGCCCCGGAACCTGCTGGGGATCAGCTCGTCGATGGCGGAGTTGATGGCCGCGTACTCGCCGCCGATACCGAACCCGGTCAGGAAGCGGAAGAGGAAGAACCACCAGACGGAGAAGGACATGGCGGTGAGCGCGGTCGCCGCGAGGTAGACGGTCAGAGTGATCAGGAAGAGCTTCTTGCGGCCGTAACGGTCCGTGAGCCAGCCGAAGAAGAGAGCGCCCGAGCAGGCGCCCGCCACGTAGAGCGCTGCCGCGACGCCCGTGACTTGGGCGCTGCTGATCGGCAGGCCGCTGCCGGCTTCGGAGAGCCGGCCGGCGATGTTCCCGACAACGGTGACTTCCAGGCCGTCGAGGATCCAGACGGTGCCCAGGCCGATCACGATCATCCAGTGCCATCGCGACCACGGCAGGCGGTCCAGTCTCGCGGGGACCTTCGTTGTGACCGTTCCGCTGACTGCTCCTCCGCCTCGGCTCATGCGACTCTGCCTCCTGAGAGGACGGCCGTCTTCGCCGCCCGTGGCGCCGAGGCCGGGTACCCCGGGTCCAAACGGATAAACAGCATCATGAGCCGATGCCCTGCTGGGGAGGCGCGCCGTTATCGCAACGTGGAGAGGGTCCCCCTCTCCTGTTCTGGAACACGGCCGAGGATCTCGCGGAGGCCCTGGTCGACGCCGGGATGCTGGAGTCCCCTGCTCCGGGCCGCTATCGCTTGCACGATCTTCTCCGGCTGTACGGTCGACGCCACGCCGAATCCACGGAGCGTGCCGAGGACCGGGCGGCGGCGCTGCGCCGGGTGCTGGCCCTCCTCTACGGCAGCGCGGTCCTCGTGGCACGCACGGCCCTGCCCGACGACGCCCTCTCACCCGCCTGGCTCCGCCCTGTGGGTCATCCGGGCATCGCCTTCGAGGCACCGAACAGGCCCGGGCCTGGTTCCGCGCGGAGCACGCCGTGTTGACGTCGGCCGTGGATCAGTCGCTGGCGTCGGTCCCCGACGCTCTGCGGATGGCCGTGGACCTGCTGATGCTGATCGTGGTCTGCAGCCTCTTCCCGAGCTGCGGCCCCTACGAGGAGGCTTGTCGGCTCGCCGGATCGGCCGCCCACCGGGCGGCGGAGGCAGAGGCTCTCCCGCAGGATGGGCAGCATCGTGCCGGCGGCGTCCCGGTCCGTCGTGGAAGCGGGCGTGACCAGCACCATCAGCAGCAGCCCGAGGCGGTCCACAAGGCTGGTCCGCCGACGTGGTGGCACCGGACCAGGTCGTGGACGCCTGGATTGCTGGAGACATCGCCGCGCTGCCGGGCGGCAGTCCGGTCCGGGCCTTCGCCCAGGTCACACCCAGCTGCAGCGAGCCGGCCCCTGCCCGTGTTCGCGGCTGTGCGGTTCGCCGTCCCTACGGTTCTGCGGCCGAACTGCCTCCCCCTCGGCGAGCGCCCGGTACAGCGAGGCGACCGAGGGTCACAGCGTCGGCCTCGGAAGGGTTCTACGAGCCGGTCACCTCGTAGTCGGGGAGTGCGGCCGGGGTGGTCCGGGTTGCCGGGCGCATGGTCAGGATCAGTACGGCCAGCCCGGCGAAGATGACCGCGGCGACGACGCCGGTGACGTGCAGACTGGCGGTGAACGCCTCCCGCGCGGTGTGCAGCAGTTCCGCGCCCTGGCCGGCGGGAAGGTGCCGGCTGGCGGCGACCGCGCCGGCCAGCGAGTCGGACGTGCCGTCCATCCGGCTGCGGTAGACCACTGCGGCCACCACTCCGAGCAGCGCGAAGCCGAGCGAACCGCCGAAGTAGTTGCCGGTCTCAGACATCGACGCCGCCGATCCGGCGCGCTGTGGCGGTACGGACCCGACGACCAGCCCGGTGCCCAGCGCGAACAGCGGGCCGGTGCCCAGCGCCAGTACGGCGATGCCGGTCATCACCAACGGCAGGGCGCTCGCAGCGTCGACGCCGACCAGCAGCAGGCTGCCCAGCGCCGACCCCACCAGCCCGCCGGCGATCGCGGTCGTCTGCTTCATCCGCCGGGCCAGCGCCGGCGCGGCCATGGTGCCGATCGCCACGCCCAGGCCCATGGGCGCGAACAGCACCGCCGCCGCGACCGGCGAGAAGCCCAGCACGCTCTGCAGGTACTGGGTCACCAGCAGGCCCGTACCAGCCATGGCGATGCCGGCGAAGACCAGCGCGACGAGTACGGCCGTGAACGGGCGGTTGCGCAGCAGCCGCAGGTCCAGCAGCGGCTTCTGAAGCCGCAGTTGCCGGCGTACGAACAGGAATCCGATGGCTGCGCCGGCGACGAGAGCCACCGACGGCACGACTGGCACGCTCTCGACGGTCAGCTGCTTGATGCCGTAGATCATCAAGAGCACCGCCACGAGCGACAGCCCGACGCCGGCCAGGTCCAGCCGGCCGGCCTGGTCGCTGCGGAACTCCGGCAGCAGGACCGGCCCGGCGAGCAGCAGCAACGCCATCGCCGGCACGGCGACCAGGAACACCGATCCCCACCAGAAGTACTGGAGCAGGAATCCGGCGAGTACGGGTCCGAGGGCGCCGCCGGTGAACTGGCAGGTCGCCCAGATCGCGATGGCCTGCCCGCGCTGCCGTTCGTCGCGGAACATGTTGGTGATCAGGGCAAGTGTGGACGGCGCCAGGGTCGCGCCGGCGACGCCCAGCAGCGCACGCGCGATGATCAGCATCAGCGGGCTGACCGCGAAGGCGGCCACGACCGAGAGCACCGCGAACGCCGCTCCGCCGGTCATCAGCAGCCGCCGGCGGCCGATCCGGTCGCCGAGCGTACCCATCGTGATGACCAGGCCGGCCACCATGAGTCCGTAGCTGTCACTGATCCACAGCTGCTGGACGTTGGTGGCGCCCAGGTCGGCGCTCAGCTGCGGGAGCGCGAGGAGCAACGCCGTCATGTCCATCGCGACGAGCAATGTCGGCAGCATGAGGACGACCAGTCCCAGCCATGCCCGGTTGACTCGCATATCCGAAACTCCCTGTTCTCTCGACGTTTCGCCGGTTGGTCGGAGCGGTCGGGAGCTTCTTGACATCGGTGGGGGCGGAAATCTCTCGCGGCTGCCACGGTGGGGCGTCACCCACGGCGAGGCGTCACCGGACATGGCGATCTCGTGGTCCGGGCGATGCGACGGCGAAATACTCATGCGAAATTTCTGGCGGGGGATGTCAAGACGGCGGCGGTGACTCCGACCAACCGGTCGAAGGGCCCAGCCGGGGCTCGCGAACCACGAGGAGTACGAGATGAAGTTCCTGATCAGCATGCATATCAACCCGGCCGTGCTGGACGCGCTGACGGACGACGAGAAGGCGGCGATCGGCGGCGGCCACGGCACGTTCATCGAGGAGCTGAAGAAGTCCGGCGAGCTGATCACCACGCAGGCGCTGGTCGATCCGTCTCAGGCCGCCGTGGTGTCCGTACGAGGCGGCCAGCCGGTGGTGACCGACGGACCTTTCCTGGAGGCCAAGGAGTTTCTGGGCGGCTTCTACCTGATCGACTGCGAGAACAAGGAGCGGGCGGTCGAGCTGGCAGCGCAGATCCCGGACGCCGCGATCGAGGGTCTGGGGGTCGAGGTTCGGCAGGTGATGTTCGCTGACGGACAATTGGAGGCATGACAGCACCGGACTTCGAGGACCTGCTGCGTGAGCTCACGCCGCAGGTCCTCGGCACGTTGGTACGTCGGCACGCCCAGTTCGAGGGGTGTGAGGATGCCGTGCAGGAGGCCGTCCTCGCCGCCACTGTGCAGTGGCCGGCCGAGGGGGTGCCGGGCAACCCGCGCGGCTGGCTGGTGACTGTCGCGTCCCGGCGGCTCATCGACCAGATGCGCAGTGACCACGCGCGCCGCGAGCGGGAGTCGGCGACGGCCACCGAGGTGGTGCCCGATGACGTACCGGACACCGACGACACGCTCGTCCTGCTGTTCCTGTGCTGCCATCCGACGCTGACCGCGGCCTCCCAGACCGCCCTGACGCTGCGGGCGGTCGGCGGCCTGACCACTGCCGAGATCGCCCGCGCGTTCCTGGTGCCGGAGGCCACGATGGCGGCCAGGATCAGCCGGGCCAAGCAGCGCATCAAGGCCGCCGGAAGCTCGTTCAGCCTGCCGGACGGCGCGGAGCGCCAGGAGCGGCTGCGGGTCGTCCTGCACGTGCTCTACCTGATCTTCAACGAGGGCTACACCGCCTCCTCGGGCAGCGAGCTGCACCGCGCCGACCTCGCGCACGAGGCGATCCGGCTGGCCAGGATGGTGCACGCGCAGCTGCCCGAGGACGGCGAGGTGACCGGGCTGCTCGCGCTGATGCTGCTGACCCACGCCCGCCGGGAGGCACGTACGACGGCGGCCGGCGACCTGGTGCCGCTGGACGAGCAGGACCGTACGAAGTGGGACCGCGGGCTGATCGACGAGGGCATCGAGCTGGTCAAGGCGTCGCTGGCGGGCCCTGCGCTGGGGCCGTACCAGCTGCAGGCCGCCATCGCCGCCACGCACGCCGACGCGGCCACGGCCGGGGAAACCAACTGGCCGCAGGTGCATGCCCTTTATCTGATCCTGGAACGGATCGCCCCCAACCCGATGGTCACCCTCAACCGGGCGATCGCGCTCGCCGAGACCGAGGGCCCGCCGGCCGGGCTGGCCCTGTTGTCCACGCTGGACAGTGACGAGCGGATGGCCGGGCATCACCGGCTGCTGTCCGTACGGGCGCATCTGCTGGAGAGGACCGGTGACATGGCCGAGGCGTACGAGCACTACCGGCGCGCCGCGAAGTCCACCGCCAGCATCGCCGAGCAACGCTACCTGGAGTCCCGGGCCGGCCGGGTGACAGGCCTTTGCGCCACGGGTGTTGCGAATCGCCCTGACCGACCTCCTCACCGGGCGCATCGAGAAGGGTGTCTGGCACTGGCTCATGACCGAAGTGGCGGGCCGGCTGCTGAGGCGCCGGAAGTCGTCGGGGTGCGTCAGTGAAGGCTTCCTCGGTCAACGGCCCAGGTTTTTGTTGGCGTTGACCGGCGCGCTCTCAGTCATGGCGGTAGTAGTCGTCGATGGGGGTGCGTGCCTCGTCGAACAGGGCCGGGCCGTCCTGCGCCACCGTCGGCCAGGGGCTCGGGCAGTGACTGCGCCCACGCAGAATGCTCGGCTGCCGGTCCGAAGGACGGTACTGATTTCCGGCGCAGGACATGAGCGTCTGTCGCCAGGGGCGAGCCGGCCCGTCAGGCCGTCAATGCCGTCCGGCGTGGAGCTTTGCAGCAGGGGGGCACGGGCTCGGCCCGGCGTCCGGGCCGTCCAGGGTCTGGATGAGGCGGGCGGCCACGTCCGCCATCGCCCGGCGGGCGGCAGCGAGGCAGGCGGCCGGGTCCTGCGTGCCACCCGCCGCGAGCCCGTCGCGCAGCGCTCGCGTCATCGCGGGGTCGAGAGCGCGCCCGAAGCCGAGCTTGGCCACGTCCGCGAAGACCGCTGCCTTCAGTTCTTCCGGGTTTGCCGCGGACAACTCCCGAAGGACGAGGGGCACGTTCACCGCTGTCCGCAGCCCGGCGAGCAGCGAGCGGTGGTCCTCCGCCGTGCAGGTGCCGAAGGGGTGGCTTTCGCCGCTGAGGACAAGTGCGTCGGCGCCAGTGGCGTCGGCGAACTCCTGGGCCGGCCCGGGGGCGAGGTGCGCTCCGTGTGGACAGGGCGGTGTGCCGGTCCGTGCGGCACGCGGACCCTCGCGGCCCCCGGTGTCCGTCAGTTCCGCTTCCGCCCAGAGTCCCTGCTCGTGCGCCCACGAGACCGCGTCCCGAGTCACGGCGACGGCTCTGGCGTAGGAGAGATGACCGGCGTCGTACATGATTGAGCCGAAGCCACAGTGCGCTGCCTGGGCGAGCAGTGCGGTCCTGCGCACCTTCGTCAGGTGGAGCCCGACCGGCACGGTGGCAGTGCGCGCCATCTCGGCGGCGGCCCGGGCGAGTGGCGCGAGGTGCCCGCCGTGATGGTCGACCGCCGTCTCGCCGATCTGGATGATCACACCGCTGCCCGCCAGTTCCGCCCCCGCCACGATCGCCTGCAGGTGCTCGAAGGTGTGGGCGTCGAAGGCGGCGACCGGGCGGTGGTGCGCCCGGCCGTCGGAGAGCATCGGGCCGATGGCTGCGAGCGTCAAGGGAGCCTCCAAAGCAGCACGTTGGGTGCCCCGGACTGCAGGGCGCGGGCATTCATGATTGCACGTGCTCGCAAAGGGCGGTATTCACGCATGAGTGCGCACTCGTAGAGGGTGAGAAGGTCGCGGATGAGGAGGCAGGCGAGCCGGGTCAGCTGGCGGCGGCCAGCCGTCCCGCAGGCGGAGACCATGGTCACCACATCCGGCTTGTCCGAGTTGAGCAGGAGAGGGAGGAAGTTCTTCACGGTCAGGATGGTGCCGGTGGCGCCGGATGCAAAGGTGTCGACCCTCTTGGGTGGTCTGTCCAACTCGCCTGGGCGCTGCGGCGGTGTCGATCGGCGTGCGCGGCTCTGGCACGGCGACGGGCAGCAGGTCGAGCCGTTCGCCCATCGGCACCGCCTCGGCTCACCGCAGCGACGCCACACCCCTCGGGTAGGCACATCACAGGATCGGGCAACGCCCGCCCTGCGGCACGCTTCCGGCGATTCCAGGTTTGGCTTCCTACGGCGGAATACGTTCATCCGGTTGTCGCACCACAATCACGGCATCGTCCGGCAGATCACGTACTCATAAACAGGTCTGGACCGAACGCTCGGTGCGACAGCAAGCGCCCGGTCGACTCCGAGGCGTCTGCATCCCGCTCATCCCGAAAGGATCTACAAGTGGATCGCAGGTCACTTCTGACCGCCGCTGCGGGCGCGGTCGCCCTCGGCGCCGCCTCGCAGGTACCGGCGCACGCATCGTCGGCCCGTGCACCCCAGTCCAAACTCGTCACCAAGTTCAACGTCATCAGCGACATCCAGGGCGATCTTGGCGATCTGAACGCGACGCTGGAGGACCTGAGCAAGAGCAACCCGGACAGCACGGGGATCGCGATCGCCGGTGACATCACCCCCCGCGGATACGACTTCGAATACGCGGCGGTGAAGGAGACATTCGGCAGGCACACGCTGCCGAAGGCGGCCTGGGCGATCGGCAACCATGAGTTCTACGTGCCCAAGTGGGCCAATCCGGACCAGCTGTCGCAGTCGACCTGGCCGAACGGCACCACCGAAGACTCGCTCTTCCGCAGCTTCTACAACTTCGCAGGCCGCAACACCGTCTACGCCGAGCAGTCCTTCGGCGGAATCCCGGTGCTGATGATCGGCACCGAGAAGTACATGCACTACCACGACTCGACCCTCTGGGACGATGTGTGGATGAGCGACGCCCAGTTCGCCTGGCTGGAGGAGCGGCTCAGGTACTGGGAGGCCAAGCGCAAGCCGGTCATGGTCATCACGCATCATCCGCTCCCGAACACGGTCTCGGGCAGCCACAACAAGCTGTACATGCGTGACTACCTCCAGGCCGACCGGCTGCTGGGTATTCTCGGCCGCCACCGCGACGTGTTCCTGTTCTGCGGGCACACCCACTGGGACCTCAACCTGTCCGACTGGTACGTGCGGCGCGTGGTTCCCGGCACGGCGAATCTCGACGGCTTCTCCGTGATCAACACAGGTGCCATCCAGACTGGCTGGACCGACGATGGCAAGGGCGGCGAGGTGGTCGTCGAGGGCACGTTCAACCAGGGCCTCCAGGTCGAGGTGTATCGCGACCAGGTCGTGGTGAAGGCGCGTGACTTTGCCAAGGGTGACTGGCTGAAGCAGATCACGATCCCGCTGCACACAGCAATCTGACGTACGCACATACGTGACCTCAAGACACCAGGAGGCCGGTTTCGTACGCGCGTCCGAAACCGGCCTTCGGCGGCCGTCACCCCGAGACAGTTCGGTCACGCACTTCATCCCGTGCGGGGTGCAGGAGGGGGCCAGCCCGAGTCACGGCGGGCCGCCACGAGGGCCCGCGCCGAGAAACGCTCCCGCCGCCGCCTGCGGATGGCCTCGGCGGCCTGGCTTGACGTGGGGTCGTCGAGGCCCGGCGTCACCCCCACCACCGCCTCCGCCACCCTTCCCGTTCCCGCGCTCGGCGTACGCGGCGACCGCGCGGTCCAGCAGCTCCTGGTCGCTCTGTGCCTCGCCGAGGCGACGGCGGGTCTCGTCGCTCTCGACGACGTCGGCGGGCAGCCACGGGCGTCAGTAGTTGCGGTACAGGAAGTGCCGTCACTACCTCACACCCGGTATCGAAGCCACACCCGCGTACCCTTTTTTCCCGTGCCAGCCTCCCGCCTGAATCGCGTCGCCGTCCTTGTGCTCGACGGTGCGAAGCCGCTCGATGTCGGCATTCCTGCGCAGGTCTTCACGACCCGCGCGAGCATGCCGTACGAGGTGCGGGTGTGCGGTGCGGCACCCGGCCTCGTGACCGGCGGGGACGGCCTGTCGTACTACGTCACCCACGGGCTCGACGCGCTTGCGTGGGCCGACATCGTCTTCGTCCCCGGCTACCGGTTCCCGGACCGCGACGACCCGCCGCAGGCCGTCATTGACGCGCTGGTCGCCGCCCACGACCGGGGTGCACGGCTCGCCGCCATCTCGACGGGCGCCTTCGCGCTCGCCGCCACGGGCCTGCTCGACGGCAAACGCGCCACGACCCACTGGCATTACACGCGGGCGCTTATGGCGAAGCATCCGCTCGTTCAGGTCGACGAGAACGTCCTGTTCGTCGACGAGGGCAGCGTGCTGACGTCGGCCGGCGCCGCCTCGGGCATCGACCTGTGCCTGCACATTCTGCGCGGCGACCTCGGGGTTGCCGCGTCGAACTACGCGGCCCGGCGCCTGGTCGCGGCCCCCTACCGCAGCGGCGGCCAGGCGCAGTATGTGCCGCGCAGCGTGCCCGAGCCGCTCGGCGAGCGGTTCGCCGCCACCCGCGAGTGGGCGCTGCACCGGCTCGGCGAGCCCCTCACCCTCGAGGCGCTCGCCCGGCATGCGACGGTGTCGCCCCGCACGTTCTCGCGACGCTTTGTCGAAGACACGGGGTACACGCCGATGCAGTGGGTCATGCGCGCCCGGATCGACGTGGCCCGTGAGCTGCTCGAGCGTTCGGAGCGGAGCGTCGAGCAGATCGCCGCCGACGTCGGTCTCGGCACCGGTGCGAATCTGCGGTTGCACTTCCAGCGCATCCTCGGCACCACGCCGAGCGAGTACCGGCGCACCTTCACCAAGGGCGAATAGCCCGCCCTCATGTGGCGAGATCCTTTTGAACCATGGCGATCACGCCGCTGTCGCGGGCGGGTGCCGGGCGCGAACCTGATGGCGAACAGAAGGGACATCGCTCATGACTCGCATCGCTATCAACGGGTTTGGCCGCATCGGACGCAATGTGCTGCGCGCGCTGCTCGAACGCGGCGACGACCTCGAGGTCGTCGCCGTCAACGACCTCACGGAGCCCGCCACTCTTGCGCGGCTGCTCGCTTTCGACACCACGGCCGGCCGGCTGGGTCGCCCGGTGACGGTCGACGGAAGCGCCCTCGTCGTCGACGGCCGTCGCATCGCGGTGCTTGCCGAGCGCGAACCGGAGCAGCTGCCGTGGGCCGAGCTCGGCGTCGACATCGTGCTCGAGGCGACCGGCCGCTTCACGTCGGCCAAGGCCGCCCGTGCCCACCTCGACGCGGGCGCGAAGAAGGTGCTCGTCACCGCGCCGTCGGACGGTGCTGATGTCACGCTCGCGTTCGGGGTCAACACCGACGCGTACGACCCGGACCTGCACACGATCGTCTCGAACGCCTCGTGCACAACCAACGCGCTTGCGCCGCTCGCCGCGGTGCTCGACGAACTCGCCGGCATCGAGCACGGCTTCATGACGACGGTGCACGCCTACACGCAGGAGCAGAACCTGCAGGACGGTCCGCACCGCGACGCCCGCCGCGCCCGCGCCGCCGCTGTCAACATCGTGCCGACCACGACGGGCGCCGCCAAGGCGATCGGCCTCGTGCTGCCGAACCTTGACGGCAAGCTGTCGGGCGACTCGATCCGCGTGCCGGTTCCGGTGGGTTCGATCGTCGAGCTCAACACGACCGTGACGCGCGACGTGACGCGCGACGAGGTGCTGGCGGCGTACCGCGCCGCGGCACAGGGGTCGCTGGCCGGCGTACTCGAATACTCGGACGATCCGCTGGTCTCATCCGACATCATGGGCAATCCGGCCTCGTCGATCTTCGACTCGGCCCTCACCCGCGTCGACGGGCGCCACGTCAAGGTGGTCGCCTGGTACGACAACGAGTGGGGCTTCTCGAACCGTGTGATCGACACGGTCACGCTGCTCGCCGCTCGCTGAGCGGACGCCGGGGCGGTCCCCACCGCCGAAGGCCTCGCTGCCCAGCGCCTCCCGTTGGCGCTCCGGTGCAGCGACGCACGGGGCCTGCGAGGGTCTGGATCGCCCCGGCTGCGGCGGCTGGGGCGGTCGATGCCGTGCGGCGGGGCGTCAGTTCTTGATCGGACGGCTGCCGGCGGGTGGCAACGGCCAGGCTGACCACATGGCGCTCCTCGACTGTTGCGTTCGAAATGACTTCGGTCAGGAGGTCAGGCTCCGCTGCCAGGAACGTCTCGGTGGCGTTCTCGCGGCCCGCGACCGGGCCCATCAGGCCGCCGAGACATCTCCAGCCGGCGGGCGGGATCTGCGCCATGGCCTGCGGCCGCCGTCTGATCTTCGTTTGTCCGCACGCCAATCGGTGATCGCTGGTGGCCGTATCCGTCTGCGCGCCTCCTGTCCCGCCGGATCGCCATCGACTGCTGGGGTATCTACGCTTGTTTTGGGGGCGCACGGCGCCCGTGCCTGGGCGCGCACCTAGCCGCTGGAGAGATCCATGTCCCAGAGCACGCACCAGCAGCACGGCCGTGGTCTCAGTGTTCTCGACGACCCGGCGCAGAATCGCGGCGTCGCCTACACCCGGGAGCAGCGCAAGGCGCTGGGTATCACCGGGCGGCTCCCCGCGGCCGTATTGAGCCTGGACGAGCAGGCCGAGCGGGCCCATCGGCAGTTGCAGGCACAGCCGGACGACCTGGCGAAGAATGTGTTCCTGGAGGAGCTGCACGACAGCGACGAGACGCTGTACTTCAAAGTTCTGATGGATCACCTCACGGAGTTGCTTCCGGTGGTCTACGACCCCACTGTCGGGGTGGCGATCGAGCGGTACAGCCACGAGTACCGCCGGCCGCGGGGACTGTTCCTGTCCATCGACGAACCGCAGCAGGTGGAGGAGGCGTTCGCAGGGCTCGGGCTGGGCCCGGACGACGTCGACCTGATCGTGGTCACCGACGCCGAGGAGATCCTCGGGATAGGCGACTGGGGTGTGGGCGGCATTCAGATCTCCGTCGGCAAGCTGGCGGTCTACACGGCTGCCGCAGGGGTGGATCCGACCCGAGTGATCCCGGTCTCGCTCGACGTGGGAACGGACAACGAGACGCTGCTCAACGACCCGCTGTACCTCGGCAACCGGCACTCCCGGCGTCGCGGCGCCGAGTACGACGCCTTCATCCGCACCTACCTGGAGACCGCCTCCCGGCACTTCCCGCACGCGTTGTTGCACTTCGAGGACTTCGGGCCCGGTAATGCCCGCCGCATCCTGGAGACGTACAAGGACCGCATGCGGATCTTCAACGACGACCTGCAGGGCACCGGAGCGATCACGATCGGCGCCGTCCTGTCGGCGCTGCGCATCACGGGCGTGCCGATGCGGGAGCAGCGGGTGGTGGTGTTCGGTGCCGGCACCGCGGGCGTCGGGATCGCCGACCAGCTGCGTGATGCGATGGTGCGCGACGGCGCGGCGCTCGATGAGGCCGTCGGCAGGATCTGGCTCATCGACAAGCAGGGTCTGCTCACCGACGACATGAGCGGACTGCGCGACTACCAGCAGCCCTACGCCCGGCGCGCCGCGGACGTGTCCGGCTGGGCCGTTGACCCGCACGGCGCCCCTTCGCTGCTGGACACCGTACGCAGGGCGCGCCCGACCATCCTCATCGGCACCTCGACCGCGCACGGCGCGTTCACCCGTGAGGTCGTCGAGGCGATGGGCGAGGCGGCCGAGCGGCCGATCATCTTCCCGCTCTCCAACCCGACCGAGCGCATCGAGGCCATGCCCGCCGACATCATCGCCTGGTCCGGGGGGAAGGCGCTGGTAACGGCCGGCATCCCGGTGGAGCCCGTGGAGTACAAGGGTGTCACCCACACCATCGGCCAGGCCAACAACGCGCTTCTCTACCCCGGCCTGGGGCTGGGTGCCATCGTGTCCCGCGCCGAGCGGGTCACCGACGGCATGCTGCTCGCCGCCGCCGAGGCCGTCGCCCGGCAGGTGGACGTCAGCGAGCCCGGGGCGTCACTGCTGCCCCCGGTGGCCGACCTGCGCGCCTCCTCGGCCGGTGTGGCCGTTGCCGTGGTCGAGGCGGCCCGGGCCGACGGGGTCGCCACCGCTGCCGTGGACGACCCTGTGCAGGCCGTGCAGGACGCGATGTGGCAGCCGGTCTACCACGACAGCGGCGGCACGTCATGACCGCGCGCCACCAGGAAGCCTCTGGCGCACCCCCGCAGACTCCCCCTCGTATCCTCGACCTGCCGGTGGGGCTGACCGCGACGGGCTCCCGCCGTGAGACCGACTCCATGGGCGAGATCGAGGTGCCGGCCGACCGCTACTGGGGCGCCCAGACCCAGCGGTCGCTGCTGCACTTCTCGATCGGCGACGACCGGATGCCGAAGGCCGTCTACCATGCGTACGGCTACGTCAAGAAGGCTGCGGCGCTGGTGAACGGCCGGGCGGGCAGGCTGCCGGGGTGGAAGGCCGGCCTCATCGCCCGGGTCGCGGACGAGGTGACCGGCGGTCAACTCGATGCGCACTTCCCGCTCTTCGTATGGCAGACCGGTTCCGGCACCCAGTCCAACATGAACACCAACGAGGTGATCAGCAACAGGGCCATTCAGCTCGTCGGCGGGGAGCTCGGTTCCAAGAGCCCGGTCCACCCCAACGACGACGTCAACATGGGGCAGTCCTCCAACGACACCTTCCCCACAGCCATGCACCTCGCCGCCGTTGTCGAGATCGAGGACCATCTGATCGCGCAGGTGCGGCGGCTGCGGGACGCCGTTGACGCCAAGGCCCGCGCCTGGCACGACGTGGTCAAGATCGGCCGGACGCACCTGGAGGACGCGGTCCCGCTGACGGTCGGCCAGGAATGGTCGGGATACACGCACCAGCTGGACGAAGCGCTGGAGCGGGTCCGCGCCACGCTGCCCGGGCTGTACGAGCTGGCCGCGGGCGGCACCGCCGTCGGCACCGGGCTCAATGCCCCTGACGGCTTCGGCACGGACATCGCGGCGCAGATCGCCGAGCTGACCGGCCGGCCGTTTCGGACCGCGCCGAACAAGTTCGCCGCGCAGGGCGGACTGGACGCCATGGTGGCGGCCTCGGCCGGTCTGCGGGCGCTGGCCGTACCGCTGATGAAGATCGCCAACGACATCCGGTGGCTGGCCTCCGGGCCGCGCTGCGGGTTCGGTGAACTCGTCCTCCCGGCGAACGAGCCGGGCAGCTCGATCATGCCCGGAAAGGTGAATCCGACCCAGTGCGAGGCCATGGTGATGGTCTGTATCCAGGTCCTGGGAGACGACTCGGCCGTCGCCTTCGCCGGCACGCAGGGCAACTTCGAGCTGAATGCGATGCGCCCCGTCATCATCAACAATTTCCTGCACTCGGCGAGGATTCTCGGCGACGCCTGCGGCAAGCTCCGCGAGTTCTGCATCGAGGGGATCGACCTCGACCGGAACCGGATCGGCGAGTTCGTGGACCGCTCCCTCATGCTGGTCACTGCCCTGTCCCCGGTACTCGGCTACGACCGGGCCTCGGCCATCGCGCACAAGGCCGACCACGAGGGCACCACACTGCGCGAAGCCGCCCTCGCCAGCGGCTACATCACCGCGGACCAATTCGACCGCATCGTGAAGCCGGAGCAGATGGTCTGAGCGGTGCCGGGGGCGCGTTCCGGCGTGATCGCATGGTTGATCCAGGGCGGTCGCGGTGACGCCCTACGGCGAGGGCGACGCGGCAAGCCCTCCTTGCATAATCATGCGAATACATACATACTCTTCCTATGTCTAAGGTTCTCACCTCCCTGCCCACCGGCGAGCGCGTCGGCATCGCTTTCTCGGGCGGCCTCGACACCTCCGTCGCGGTCGCGTGGATGCGCGACAAGGGTGCCGTCCCGTGCACCTACACCGCCGACATCGGCCAGTACGACGAGCCCGACATCGCGTCGGTGCCCGGCCGTGCGAAGGCCTACGGTGCCGAGGTCGCGCGCCTGGTCGACTGCCGGGAGGCGCTGGTCGAGGAGGGCCTGGCCGCGCTCGCCTGCGGCGCGTTCCACATCCGTTCGGGCGGCCGTGCCTACTTCAACACCACGCCGCTCGGCCGCGCCGTCACCGGCACCCTGCTGGTCCGGGCGATGCTCGAGGACGACGTACAGATCTGGGGCGACGGCTCGACGTTCAAGGGCAACGACATCGAGCGGTTCTACCGTTACGGCCTGCTCGCCAACCCCCACCTGCGCATCTACAAGCCGTGGCTCGACGCCGACTTCGTCTCCGAGCTGGGCGGCCGCAAGGAGATGTCGGAGTGGCTGGTCGCCCACGGGCTGCCGTACCGCGACAGCACCGAGAAGGCGTACTCGACCGACGCCAACATCTGGGGCGCCACCCACGAGGCCAAGACGCTGGAGCACCTCGACACCGGCGTGGAGACCGTGGAACCGATCATGGGCGTGCGGTTCTGGGATCCCTCGGTCGAGATCGCCGCCGAGGACGTGACGATCGGCTTCGACCAGGGCCGCCCGGTGACGATCAACGGCAAGGAGTTCGCCTCCCAGGTCGACCTGGTGATGGAGGCGAATGCGATCGGCGGCCGCCACGGCCTGGGCATGTCGGACCAGATCGAGAACCGGATCATCGAGGCGAAGAGCCGCGGCATCTACGAGGCACCCGGCATGGCGCTGCTGCACGCCGCGTACGAGCGCCTCGTCAACGCGATCCACAACGAGGACACCCTCGCCCACTACCACAACGAAGGACGGCGCCTCGGCCGGCTGATGTACGAGGGCCGCTGGCTGGACCCGCAGGCGCTGATGGTCCGCGAGTCGCTGCAGCGCTGGGTCGGCTCGGCGGTCACCGGCGAGGTGACCCTGCGGCTGCGGCGCGGTGAGGACTACTCGATCCTGAACACCACCGGCCCGGCGTTCAGCTACCACCCGGACAAGCTTTCGATGGAGCGCACCGAGGACTCGGCGTTCGGCCCGGTGGACCGGATCGGCCAGCTCACCATGCGCAACCTCGACATCGCCGACTCGCGCGCCAAGCTCGAGCAGTACGCCGGCCTCGGCATCGTCGGCACGACCCACCCCGCGCTGATCGGCGCCGCCCAGGCGGCGACCGGCCTGATCGGCACCATGCCGGAGGGCGGCGCCGAGGCCATCGCCTCCCGCGGTGAGGTCTCCGGCGACGACGAGCTGCTGGACCGCGCCGCGATGGAGTTCGGCACCGACTGACCGGTGCGCCGGCCCGCTCCGGGCAGGGGACCGGAGCGGGCCGCGCCCGGTCGCAGCCGGGAGGCCGGGGCCTCGGGCGGTTCGGCACAGCGCCGGCGTGCGAACCGCCCGAGGGCTCGCGGCCGCGTCGGCGCTGAGCCGGTGGACGGTCATGGGCGCACTCGTCCCTCCACCGTGCCGAAGGCGACCACGTACGGATGGCTGGTGGTCCCTGCCCTGCGGGCCGGGCGGTCGTTGAGCAGGCGGGGGACGGGACTGGGCGATGACCCAGGACAGTGACGGGGCCCGGAGGGATCTGGACCGCCGTGGCTCCGGCCGATCAAAGTCCTGTCAGACGGTCGGAGCGTCGGCGATGCGATAGCCCACCCCGGGCGTCGTCGTGATGACCGGTGGGCTGCCCAGCTTGCGGCGCAACCGGCCGATTGTGACGGTCACCGTGTTGGTGAAGGGGTCGGCGTTCTCGTCCCACACTTGTTCCAGGAGGTCCTCGGCGCTCAGGAAGCCCGGACTGGCGCGCAGCAGCGCCTCCAGGACGGCGAACTCCTTGACGGACAGCTCCAGCGGATGGCCGTCACGGAGGGCGGTCCGGCGTACCGGGTCGAGTTCGAGGCCGGCGGCGCGCAGCGCGCGGGCCCGGGCGGCCGGCCTGCGGCGGGCCAGGGACCGAATGCGCAGGATCAGCTCCGGGAAGTGGAAGGGCTTGGCAAGGTAGTCGTCGGCGCCGAGGGTGAGACCGCTGACCCGGTCGCCGGGCGCCCCGGCCGCAGTCAGCATCAGCACCGTCGCGCGATCGTCCCGCTCGGTGATCATCTGGCAGAGCGTGTCGCCGTGGATGCCGGGCAGGTCGCGGTCGAGGACCACCACGTCGTACGCGTTCAGGCCGAGCCTGGCGGCGGCGGCAAGACCGTCGTGCGCAACGTCGACGGCCATCCCCTGATCCCGCAGTCCCTCGGCGACGACCTCGGCGAGCGACCGCGCGTCCTCCACGACCAGAACCCTCACCATGTCACGCTTCCGAATCGGCCGGCGACAGCAGCGCCGCCGCAACGCGCAGGCCGCCCTCCGGCCGGGCCAGCAGGGCGAGGCAGCCGCCGTGCGCTGCGACGATCGCTGCGACGATCGACAACCCCAGGCCGGAACTCCCCTCCGACCCCGTCCGGTCGGCGCCGAGCCGCTCGAACGGCTGCGTCAGCCGGTCTACCTGACCCTGGTCGAGGACGCGCCCGCCGGTCTCGACGACGAGGCGTACCTCGCTGTCGTCGTGTTCGGTGAAGATCCGGATCCAGCCGCTTTCCTGGTTGTGCACGATTGCGTTGTCGACCATGTTCTCCACCATCCGGGACAGCAGCGCCGGACTACCCCGCGTCCAGGCGTTCGGCCGCACCTCGTCGTCGACGGTCAGCGTCTTCGCGGCAATGTCGGCGGCCCGTGCGGTCAGCGCCTCCCGTGCCAGCTTGCCGAGCGACACGGGGGTCCGGTCGGCGAGGGTGCCGTGCTGCGCCCGTGCAAGGACGAGGAAGCCGTCCAGCAGGTGATCCACCCGGTCGAGCTCGGTCCGCAACCGGCCGGCGAGCGCGACGGTCTGCGCCGCGGGCTCCGGTTTGGCGACGGCAACGTCCAGCGAAGCCCGCATCGTCGCCAGCGGCGTGCGCAGTTCGTGCGAGGCGTTGCCGACAAACCGGCGCTGCGCGACGAAGGAGGCTTCGAGGCGTTCCAGAAGACCGTCGACCGTGTCGGCGAGCTCCTTGACCTCGTCGACGGGTCCGGCCACGGCGAGCCGCTGATGCAGGTTCTCCGCGGAGATCCGCCGTGTCGCCGCGGTGATCAGCCGCAGCGGGCGCAGGACTCGGCCGGCGAGGACCCGGCCGAGCAGGAGCGAGACGCCCACCATCACCACCAGCGCGATCAGCGAGCCGACCAGCAGCTGGTGGCTCTGCTGCGCGTGCACGTCCGAGAGTTGCCTCTCCAGATCCCGGATCTGCTGCTCGGCGGCGAAGTTGGACCGGCCGGTGGGGGGCTGTTCAGGAGCGACGCTGGTCACCCGGCCACCGGACATCAGGTAGGTCAGGGCGAGCAGCACGATTCCGGACCCGAGGAACCCGGCAGCGTACAAGATCGTGAATCGCCGTCCGACGGTTCCGCTCCGCAGCTTGCCCATGTTCCTCTTCCCGCTCAGGTCCGCCCGGCTCAGGATGCCCCGCCGTACCTAACAGCAACATGACAGGGGCGGTTCGGACCACGTTATGGTCGAATCCGTAGAACCGGGTCCATGCTTACGACCAACGAACTACTCCGGCGGGAGTGGACCGGTTTCCGGCGTCCGGGCCGGCTGATCGCGATGGGGGCTGCGGCTCTGGTCGTCGTCGCCCTCGGTCTGCTCTATGCGTTCGGCAACCACGCGTCCTGCGACGGCCCGTGCCCGGCCGAACCAATCGGGCCGGACGGCTCCCTCGTCAACGACCAGTTCTACTTTCTGCATCGCGATCTGGGCGAGAACGGCAGCATCACGGTCCGGATGACGTCCATGGCGGGCACGATCACCTACCCACCGCCGAACCACGACCAGATCGTCCCGGGCCTGGTGCCCTGGGCGAAGGCCGGGATCATCATCAAGGACGGTGTCCGCCAGGGATCCTCCTACGCGGCGTTGATGCTCTCCGGCAGCCACGGCGTGCGGATGCAGTACGACTACCGCCATGACACCGCAGGCAGCGACGGTGGGGTATCGGCCAAGTCGCCGCGCTGGCTGCGGCTGACGCGGTCGGGCGGCACCATCACCGGCTACGAGTCCGCCGACGGCGAGCGGTGGGCAAAGGTCGGCACGGCGCGGCTGTCCGGGCTGCCCGAGACTGTGCAGGTCGGCCTGTTCGCCACCTCTCCCGGCGACCTGACGCTGCGGCCTGTCGGCCTCGGCGGTGCCACGGAAGAGGTGCGCTTCACGCAGGCCGCCGGTGTCTTCGACAACGTCGGCCTCAAGGGCGCGGCCTCCGCCGGGGGCTGGAGAAAAGACGCCGTCGGCGAGATGAACCAGACGGACTGGGAGAAGTACCACATGCCGTCCGGAGCGGTGCAGGAGGGCGGCACGATCACCATCACCGGCACCGGCGACATCGGGCCGGGAGGTGCCGAGGGTGGCGGCCGCCCGGTGGAGCGTACCCTCGGCGGCCTGACCCTCGGACTGCTCATCGTGCTCGTGGTCGCCGTGCGGTTCGTCACCTCCGAGTACCGCGGCACGCCGGTCACCCGCCGGGTGCTCGCGGCGAAGGCGGTCGTCGTCGGAGCCGTCACGTTTGTGACCGGTCTCCTCGCCGTGGGCATCGGGATCCCGGTCGGCGTGGCGATCTTGAAGGGGAACGGGATCTCCGTCATCGGGGTGTCCGCGCTCACCGGAGTGCGGGTCGTCGTCGGTACGGCCGCCGTGCTCGCCCTCGCCGCCATACTCGCGCTCGCGCTCGGCGCCCTGCTTCGGCGCGCCTGGCTCGCGATTTTCGTCGCCGTCCTGGCGATCGCGGTCCCGTACGCTGTGACGTCCTTCCCGCTGCTTGGCGACGGCCTGTCACAGTGGCTGCTGCGGGTTACTCCGGCCGCCAGCTTCGCCGCCCAGCAGACCCTCATCGAATATCCGCAGGTCGTCGCCCACTACGCGCCCTCCGCCGGATACTTCCCGCTTCCGTGGTGGGCCGGGGTCGCTGTGCTGTGTGCGTACGCGGTGATGCTTTTGGGGCTTGCTCTGAACCGCCTGCCGCAAAGCGATGAACGGGCCGGGCAACCGGTGCAGTGGAGGTGATTTTGACGGCGCGGGAGCCCGCGGGTTCCTGCGCCGTCATTGCGGACTGCCGGGATGCGGCGGCGTTGCATCCGGCCCAGATGGCAAAGTGACGCCGCTGGGACGGCTGCCGGTCATCACCGACGACATACTGCACACCATGCTGCGGCGCCGCGCGGGGTGGCGAGTCCGCCGAGCAGATCCAGCCCGACCTGATCATCCCCACCGGCCGGCGCAAGGGGCAGAGCCCCAGCGTCGCCGGCATCTACCGGACCCTCGCCGAACACGAGATGACCCAGGCGTACCCCGAGGCCATCGAGGCGGCCCACGCCGATTTCACCGCTCTCCAGGCCGCCGCCGACGTCCCGCCGCCCCGCGCAACCCACTTCCTGACGCCGGACACCGAGTCGTGGCGAACGGTTCAGGCTCCAAGAGCAATCTCACCGGTACTGGCTGTTCCGTTGGTCCCGAAGGCCGAAACCCAAGGGAACGCTGGATACTCTCCCGACATGAAGATCATATTGGGCAGTCTCGCGGCCGGGGCGGGATTGGGGGCGGCCACCTCGCTCGTCAACGCGCTTTCCTCCCCATACGCGGAGCTCGGCGCCCCGCTCACGGGGACCGTTTGGGCCAGCGCCGCAAAGGTGCTCAGCCTGCTGATGGACGCAGGCTGGTCCTGGGCCGCGCTGGCGGTGGCGATGGGCTGGCTGGCCAGGACACGGGCCTTGGGCGCGCTGGCCGGGGCCCTGGCGCTGATCGCCGCCACGGGGGCGTACTACGTGACGGACGCCCTCGTCTGGGGGGCCGGCACGGAAATGATCAGGTGGTGGGTGGTGGGTCTGCCGTTCGGGTTGGTCCTGGGTGCGGTGGGTGCAGCCATCAGGCGTCCTGGACTGACCGGCCTGCTTGCCGCGTTGACCGTGCCGGTGGGTGCTGCCGTGCAGATGGTCGTGCTGCCGCCCGGGCCGCACCTCACCGTGACCTCGGCGATGGTTCTCGCCGAGGTCATCGTCTGGACGGCCTCCGCGCTGGGTGCCGGATGGGCTGTCCGCCGTTTCTGGGCCACGAAGCGTGCAGGCACGGCCGGGTAGCAAAACCATCTCCCTGGTCATGGGCAAGCCGGCCGCCGCACCTCGCAGGATCTCGGCTCAGTCGCTGCCGAAACCCGTGAACAATCCGATGCCGTGTCAGCGCCAGGGTGACTCCCAAACCGCTGTCGAGGTGCTGTCGATCCCGTGGACAGAGCCACAGCGACCGCGGATGCGGGTCTCGCCGGGCGTCTGTACGAAGACGCGGCGGCCGCGTCGGCGCTGAGCTGATAGACGGTAGTGGGCACGCCCACCTCTCCCCCGGGCCCGACCGCGGTGTCACCGCCGGTGGCAAGAGCGCCGCGCGCCTGCGCAGGCGGTCTCACGAGTTCCACGGACGTACCTTCTCGCAAGTCAGCGACGCGGCCGGCCCTCCAGCGGGCTCACGGGTTCCTTCTACTCCTCGATATCGCCGATGGCGACGCGGAGGTCGTGCAAGCCCTGCAGGATCGCGATGACCGATGCCTCCGTCCGGTCGAGAGCTCGCCGGGTGGCCCGGATGTCACCGCGCTCGAAATAGAGCTGGGCGCTGAGTGCGTCCGTAGCCGCCACGACGGCCGCCCAGGACGCCGCCCGGTGAGCAGGCCCCTCCTCCTCGGCCCTCATGAGCTGCACCGCGGTGAGCTGCAACCGGTTCGCCAGCACGATGGACGAAACCTGTGAGTCGGGTCCTGCCTGCTCCGTCCATCCGAGGAGCACTTCGGCGACGTCCTCCAGCGGTTGCCCGCCCCTGCCGGTCGAGGCGGTGATTTCCAGTTCTGTCTTGGCCAGCAGGGCGCCCAGCAGTCGCAGCCGGTCCTCGGCCTGCGGGCCCTGGGGCCACACGTCCGGATCCAGTACTGGTTCAGCCCCCAGGGCGACAAGGGCTGCGTAGATCTGCTCCGCACTCACCGGGTGCACGCTTCTGATACTCACCCTCTCAGCTTCACCGCACGAAGGAGGCAGCGCACGCACCGCTCGCCGGTCCCTGTCGAGGACATCGCGTTGGTGCGTTCAGGGCAGCGGCGGCTCGGAGCGCTTTCAGGTACGTGGCGTCTGTTTCCGGACTCCGGGCGTGGCACCCGTGACGTGCCCCTTGTTACGGGTGTTGGGCCTTGTGGCGTGCGCGTCTTCGGTCCCTGGGATGCGTACGCCTGGGCCCTGGGCCCTCAGACCAGGGCCCTGCAGCTTTTTCCCGGGTGGTGCGACCGTGCACCGTGCCGGGTGGTGGGAAGCCGGGGAGCCCGGGCGTACCAGAGCGGCGTGCCACCGCCCTGTGCGGGTGGTGGCACGCCGGACCGGAAGGGTTGCACCCCGGGGGGCGGAAGGTGCGCCCTTGGTCAGGGGCGGGGCAGGGGCCGGTCAGCGGCGGTAGTCCCAGGAGTGGGTGTCCACGGTGCGGCCGCGGTTGTCGCGCAGGGTGGCCTTGTCGGCGTAGTTGCTCCAGATGTAGTCCCGGCTGCCCTGGTAGACGTCCTGGCGGGTGTCATAGCCGCGCCCGGTGTGGACGCGGACCGTGGCGCGGCCGGGCAGGCGCAGGTCGTCGAAGCGGTACAGGTTGCCGCTCTGGTCCGTGAGCGACCATCCGTCCAGGTCGACCGCGCGGCGGCCGGTGTTGGTGACCTCCACCCACTCCCGGTTCAGCGAACGGTTCGACCAGTCGTCACGGCCGGGGCTGTCGTACTGGATGTCGCCGAGGACAACGTTGGAGTACGGCTGGTGGCGGCCGTGGCCGTATCCGTGGTCGCTGTCGGCGGATGCCGGCATCGAAGCCGCGGCGACCACGGAACCGGCTGCCACAGCGGCAGCGGCGATGCGGCGGACGGTACGAGAAGCAGACATTGATGTCCCCTCAAGTAAGGGCGCCCAGGACCCAGTCAAGGGCCATGCTGCGCGGTGCGGTACCCGGTCCCTCAGGCCGAGAACCCAAAGACTGGAGCACCTCCCCCGCCACCGACGGCGACTCCGACACGTGTTACTCAATACGGACATTTCCGTAACTTACGGTTGCATCGATCACGCATCCTGCCCGGGCATGCCCTGACATCGGCTGCCAGATCCACGCACCCGTCCCGCAGCCGGGACCAAGCCGTTTTCGGGACAGCGACCGGAACCGTGCCGGTTCGACGAGGGTCATGTCGCCGTGCGACAGTGCGCAGGCCAGGCGGAGCACGTCGGTGACGGTGTCCAGGAGGAGGTTCGCGCCGGCGTCGAGGCGGGCGAGGTTGACGAGGGCGCGGTTCTCCCGGACCGGGATCGCCTCGGGCTGGGGGCCGTCGACGCAGTGCCCGGCGAGCGTGCCGAGGTCGCGCAGGTCCTCCTCGCCCAGCGGGGTGGTGCTGCCCGCCAGGGCCAGATACAGGGCGGTGGTCTCGTCGTCCAGGGTGCCGCCCAGGTGCAGGACCGTCACGCGGTCGCCCCAGGCGGCGATCAGCTCGTCGTGCGCGGCGAGCATCTGGGCGTACGTGTGCTGGTAGTTGCCGTACGACGGGAGGGTCAGCAGGTCGACCAGGCCGGTGCGCAGCTGGGCAAGTGTGCTCTGGCGCGACGCGTCGTCGGCGAGCGCCTCGGCGATGCACCGCGTCCAGAAGTCGAACGTGTCCGGCACGTTGGCCGGGAAGTCGGCGAAGTAGACGTTGTGCTGGACGTGGTCGCCGGTCATCTCGCGGACGGTGTCCAGGGTGCGCGCGGCGGTGTCGACGACCGTCTCCTCGGCCAGTGCCGACAGATGCTCCAGCAGGTTCGCCGAGAGCTTGAAGCCCGCGGACATCAGCGCGGCGTCGAACTGCCGTGCTGCGGCGCCTCCCTGCCCGGCGGGCCTCTGCCGGCGGACAGCTGAGCGACGGACTCGGAGGTGCCGGGTTGGACCTCGTGGCCGCGGGTCGGTTGTCTGGGCGAGGTCGAACGCGTTGCTGTCATGTGACATGAGACGGAGGGTGTCGGCAGCCCCGGCCTCGGTGCAGGGGGCTGGGCTTTCGAGGTCGGGTTCGGGGCCCATACCGGCCCGTTGCCCGGCAGGGAGGACCGGTTGGACTGATCACGCCCGCAGCCCGACCGGTCGGCCCGGTGGCCATCGTCTGCCTACACCGGACCCACCGGCGCCGCGCCCGGGCCTGTCTGACGGGCCAGCGGGTTGTTGCCTATCGAGTTGTGGACGCTGAAGCTCACCGCGCCGGAGCGGTACCGGTCGTCGGACCACTCGACCGGGCGGCCCTCGCGGGTGGTCGTGACCCGGCGCACCCGCAGCAGCGGACTCGTCCGGCGCACACCCAGCAGTTCGGCGTCCTGCGCGCCCGCCGCGACCGCGTCGATCAGATGCTCGCCGTACGCGAAGACCAGCCCCGTGTCCGCGAACAGCCGTTGCGTCACTGACGGACAGTCCGCCTCGATGCGCTCGACAGCCGGGGCGATCCAGTCCGCGTACACCGTCCGTTCCAGCAGCACCGGTTCCCCGTCCAGGCCGCGCAGCCGCAGGACCTGGAGCACCGGCACGCCGGCCGGCACCTGAAGGCGTACCGCGTCCTGGGCGGTCGCGGGGCGGTACTGCGAGGACACCACCCGGCCCGTCGCCGTACGGCCCATCGCGCGCGCCCACTGGGCGAAGCTGCGCAGCTCGGCGAAGCTCTGGTTGCGGCGGCTGGCGAGCACCACGCGCCGCGCGCCCTGCCGGGACCCGATCAGCCCCTCCGACGTCAGGGCGGCGACGGCCTGGCGGACGGTGCCGCGCGAGACGCCGTAGCGGGCAGCGAGTTCCGTCTCCGGGAGCAGCCGACTGCCCACCGCGTACTCCTCGCGATCGATCGCCCGGCGCAACTCCTCGGCGATCTCCTCGTGTCGGGCTGCCATGGTCCCCTCTCGTGCTGTGCGCAGTGTGCAGGTGAACCAGCGTAGACGAGAAGGGAAGCAGAGCGTTCCCCCCAAAGGCATCGGGCAAGTGTCCAGACGAATGGGGGTCACAGTTGCCCTCTTATTCACCGAGGCGACATCGAGGACGTGCCTACTGAGGCCGACTTGTTCAAACAAGTTCTCTGTCGAGCCCCTACGGGAATCACCGTCCGGGGGCGCCACCCCAGGAGAGATCGTGACCGTGTCCCTGTCCAGGATCGCCGTCCTCACCGGCGGCCTCGCCGTCGCCGCACTCGGCCTCAGCGCCTGTGGCGCAGCCACCAGCCAGTCCGCTGCCACCTCCGACGGCAAGACGGCCGCAACCGCAACCTCCGCGACGGACTTCGGCGGCATGGACAGCCTTGTCGCCGCGGCGAAGAAGGAGGGCACACTGCACGCGATGGCTCTGCCCCGCGACTGGGCCAACTACGGCGCGCTGATCGACGGCTTCACCAAGAAGTACGGCATCAAGGTCGAGGTCGAGAACCCCGACGGCAGCAGCCAGGACGAGATCAACGCGGTCACCTCGCGCAAGGGCCAGGACCGTGCCCCCGACGTGCTGGACCTGGGCAGCTCGTTCGCGCTGAGCGGGGCCCAGCAGGGACTGTTCGCGCCGTACAAGGTCGCCTCGTACGACGGCATACCGGCCGCGCAGAAGGACCCGCAGGCGCGCTGGTACAACGACTACGGCGGCTACATCTCCATCGGCTGCGACGCCAAGCGCGTCAAGCACTGCCCCACCACCTTCAAGGACCTGCTGAGGCCCGAGTACAAGGGCAAGGTCGCGCTCAACGGCAACCCGACCAAGTCCGGCTCCGCGTTCGGCGGCGTCTACGCGGCGGCCCTGGCGAACGGCGGTTCCCTCGACGAGATCCAGCCGGGACTGGACTTCTTCGCCCAGCTGAAGAAGAACGGCAACTACACGCCGGTCGAGTCGACCCCGGCAACCATCGAGAAGGGCGAGACGCCCATCAGTATCGACTGGGACTACCTCAACGCCGGCTACGCCGACGAGTTCAAGGGCAAGGGACTCGACTGGAAGGTCTCCGTCCCGTCCGACGGCCGGTACGCGCAGTACTACTCGCAGGCCATCACCAAGGACGCACCGCACCCCGCCGCCGCCCGCCTGTGGCAGGAGTACCTGTACAGCGCCGAGGGCCAGAACCTCTGGCTGGGGGGCTACGCCCGCCCGGCGCTGATGCCGGCCATGGAGAAGGCCGGGACGCTCGACAAGGACGCCGCCGCCAAGCTGCCCGAGGTCTCCGGCACGGTCGCGTTCCCGACCGAGGCCCAGCAGAACAAGGCCAAGGGCATCATCGCCCAGGGCTGGGGCAAGGCCGTCTCGGGATGACCTGCGGCACGACTGTCACTTCTGCGCCTGCCCGCGCCGACGCCGCGCCCGCCGCACCCTGCGCCCGGCGGCGCCGGCGCGGCGGGTGGCTCGCCGTCGTTCCGTTGCTCGTCTTCGTGGCGATCGCCTTCGGGATCCCGGCCCTGGCCATGCTGAACGGCGCGTTCACCGTCAAGGACCCGGCCACCGGCGCCACGTCCTACACCACCGCCAATCTGACCGCGTCGCTGCACGGTGCCTATCTGACGGCGCTCCTGGGCAGCGTCAAGCTGTCCGCCGTCTCGGCGGCCATCGGTACGCTGCTGGGGCTGCTGCTCGCCCAGGCCGTGGTGGTCTCCCGCTTCCGCGCACTGCGCGAGGCCGTACTCACCGCCTCCGGGGTGCTCGCGAACTTCGGCGGTGTCCCGCTCGCCTTCGCCTTCGTCGCGACGCTCGGCAACTCCGGCGTTCTCACAAACCACCTGGGTCTCGCCGACACGGGCTGGACCCTGTACAGCTTCTGGGGTCTGACCCTCACGTACCTCTATTTCCTGATCCCGTTGATGGTTCTCACCATCACGCCCGCTCTCGACGGGCTGCGCTCCCAGTGGCGCGAGGCCGCACAGAACAACGGCGCCACGCATGCCCAGTACTGGCGGCACGTCGCCCTGCCGGTGCTCGCGCCGTCGCTGCTCGGCGGCCTGGTGCTGCTGTTCGGCAGCGCGTTCGCCGCCTACGCCACCGCCGCCGCGATGGTCGGCAGCTCGGTCCCGCTGGTCACGCTGCAGATCGCCGACGCCATCTCCGGCAACGTCCTGGTCGGCCAGGAGAACGTGGCGCTGGCCCTCAGCCTCGACATGGTCCTCGTCGCGGGCCTGGTGATGGCCGTGTACCTGCCCCTGCAACGACGGAGCGCGCGATGGCTCGCCTGAACACCAGCTTCCGCCCCTGGCGGGCCGCGGTCCTCGCCGTCGCCGCGCTGTACTTCCTGGTGCCGCTGGCAGCCTCCGTCATCTTCACGGTCGACGTGCCGGGGCAGGGCCTGAACGCCGACGCGTATGCGCAGATCCTGGGCACCGACGGCTTCCTGCCCAGCCTGGTGCTCTCCCTCGAACTGGCCGCCGCCACGATCGCGGTCGTTCTGCTGCTGATGGTGCCCGCCATGGTCGCGCTGCGGCTCGGCGCGCCCCGGCTGCGGCCCGTCGTCGAGGTCGTCTGCTCGCTGCCGCTGATCGTCCCGCCGATCGCGTTCGTCGCCGGGATCGGAACGGTCCTCAAGTGGGGTCCCCAGTACCTCGCGGCGACGCCGCTCTTCCAGACGTTCGTCGCGCTCCAGAACCCGAACTTCCCGATCGTGCTGGTCCTCGCCTACGTCGTGATGGCTCTGCCGTTCGTCCACCGTGCCCTCGACGCGGGGCTGCGCGCGGCCGATGTGCGCACGCTCGTCGAGGCCGCGCGCAGCTGCGGCGCCAGCTGGCCACAGGCCCTGGTCCGCGCGGTGCTTCCGAATCTCCGCGGCGCGCTGCTGAACGCGGCGTTCCTCACGCTGGCGCTCGTGCTGGGCGAGTTCACGGTCGCCCAGCTCCTCGGCTTCCAGCCATTCGCCGTCTGGATCTACAGCATCGGCGGCTCACAGGCCCAGATGTCCGTCGCCGTGTCCGTGCTCAGCCTGTTCGTGACCTGGGCACTCCTGCTGGCCGTCGCCACCCTCGGCGGCCGCCGCACCCCCTCCCGTACCGCCTCCCAGGGATGACCCCCACCATGACGATCACCACGCAGGAGAAGGCTGCCGCGACCGGCGCCGCAACCGTCGAATTCCGCGGTATGCGCCGCAGGTTCGGCGAGACCGTCGCGCTCGACGGTCTCGACCTGACCGCGCGGCCCGGTGAACTCCTCGCCCTGCTCGGCCCGTCCGGCTGCGGCAAGACCACCGCGCTGCGCATGCTCGCCGGGTTCGAGCACCCGGACTTGGGCGAGGTCCTCGTCGACGGCGAGGACGTGACCGGGGTGCCGGCCCACCGCCGCGACGCCGGGATGGTCTTCCAGTCGTACAGCCTCTTCCCGCACCTCAGCGCGCTCGACAACGTCGCGTTCGGGATGCGCATGCGCAAGGTGCGAACGGCCGAGCGGCGCGACCGCGCCGCCGAACTGCTGGAGCTGGTCGGCCTCGGGGGCCTGGGGACACGGTTTCCGCACCAGCTCTCCGGCGGGCAGCAGCAGCGCGTCGCGCTCGCCCGCGCGCTCGCGCTGCGCCCGCGGGTCCTGCTGCTCGACGAACCGCTGTCCGCGCTCGACGCCAAGGTGCGGCTGACGCTCCGCGAGGAGATCCGCCGCCTGCAGCAGGAACTCGCCATCACCACACTCTTCGTGACACATGATCAGGAAGAGGCACTCTCGATGGCCGACCGGGTCGCCGTGATGCGTGCAGGGCGGCTGGAGCAGTGCGCGGCCCCCGCCGAGCTGTACGCGCGGCCCGCCACGGCGTTCGTTGCCGAGTTCGTCGGCACCATGAGCCGGATCCCGGGCGTCCTCGACGCCGGGCGCACCACGGTGGCGGTCCTGGGACGACGGCTGCCCGTGGACGGCCGGCCGGGCGAGAGCGACGACGTGGACGTCCTCGTGCGGCCCGAGGCCGTCCGGCTCACCGCGGACGACACCGGCAACGCCCAGGTCGCCGCCACCGCCTTCCTCGGCGCCGCCACCCGTGTCACCGTCCGCCTCGCCGACGGCACCGAGATCAAGGCCGACCTGCAGACGCACGAGGCAGCGGCACTCGCCCCGGGCGCTGCCGTGACCGTCACCCTCCCTGACCGGCCGGTGCTGGTCGCGGCGCGCCGCGGCTGAGCCCCGGCGCCGGCCGCATACGAATGCCCGCAGGACGTCTGCGGCCGTACCGCCCCGCAGCCCTGCGGTACGTCAGTACCCGTACCACGTCGACCCGCTGAAAGAGACCTCCGTGACGCGCCCCCGCACCACCCCCGTCCAGCCATCCCTGCTGAAGGCCGTGCTCTTCGACATGGACGGCACCCTCGTGGACACCGAGCAGCTGTGGTGGGCGGCCGTCGACGAGGTGGCCGCGGGGCTGGGGTACGCGCTCACCGAAGCCGACCTGCCCGATGTGCTGGGCCGCCCCGTGGAGCACACGGCGACGGTGCTGGGCCGGGCCGCCGGCGCGCCGGCCGGCGTGGTCGCCGCTGAGCTCCACCGGAAGTTCGCGGCCCGGGTGCGTGCCGGCGTCGTGCCGCGCCCCGGCGCGGTCGAACTGCTCGTGGCGCTGCGCGGCGAGGGCGTTCCGACCGCCCTTGTCACGGCCTCGCCGCGGCACGTCGCCGACACCGTCGTGAAGGCCCTGGAGTCGCTGGGCGCGGGCCGGTTCACCACCACGGTCACCGCCGACGACACGCTCCGCACGAAACCCGACCCCGACCCGTACCTCGCCGCCTGCCGGGCCCTGGGTGTGGCCCCGGCCGCCTGTGTGGCGGTGGAGGACACTCCCACGGGCGTCGCTTCGGCGGAGGCGGCGGGCTGCCACGTCCTCGCGGTCCCGTCCGTCGCGCCGATCGGACCGGCACCCCGGCGCACGGTTCTCGGGAGCCTGAAGGAGGCGTCCCCGGGGCTGCTGAGTGCGCTGGTCGGCGCCGGGGTGCCGGGGCCTTGTGTGCTCGGCGAGCCGGCGCCGGCTCACGGGACGCGTGTTCCCGGCGAACCCGACGGCGGATTTGCCCCTGCCCTTCCCGCAAGGCGCCGCCATGCTCCGCCATCGCGCCCCCGGCCGGGAGCGTGACCCGGCCTTCGACGCCGCCCTCCCCCGGAGTACGTGGCCGACGCGGCCGGGGCGGGGCGTGTTCGGCGGGCCGGCCCGGTGGAGTGTCCCGGACGGGCGGGACCGGGAGGCGCCCGCCGGGCCGCCCGACGCGTCCGGGCTCGGACCGCGGCTGCACAGCCGGTGAACTCGAGCAGCTCACCGGACCGTTGAAGGTGCTGCCCCAGCGATCCGCCCGCTGCTGCCGGTGGTGGGCGGCAGCGGGCGCGCGCATGGCCTGGTTCGCCGCCCCGGTGGCGGTTGCGGGGTCAGGCCGTCGTGTCCAGGGCCCGGACAGCCGCCTTGGCCGCCTTCTCCACCAGTTGGACACCGTCCGCCATGCTGACGCTGCCCCGCGACAGCACCGCCACCAGGCGGTCGTGTCCGTCCACCCGGACCAGACCGATGCTGTTGACGTCCCAGCGGCCCGTCGCGGTCCGCTGCAGCCAGCCGTTCTTCAGGCCGGTGACGGGGCCGGCCGCCGAAACGCCCCAGTCCTGGCCTGCCGCTATGCCGCCCATGAGGCCGCGCAGGTAGCCCCGGGACGCCTGGTCCAGGGGGGAGTCGGTACCGAAGACGGCGCTCAGCAGGGCGAGCTGATCGGTCGCGGTGGTCTGGGTGAGCCCCCAGTGCCCGTCGCCGCCACCGGTCGTGCCGGTCAGGCCGAGCCTGCGGTTGGCGGCGTTCAGGCCCGGCGCCTCGCCGATCACGCGCCACAGCGCGTCGGCGGACGCGTTGTCACTGATCCGGATCATCGACTCGGCGGACGTCTTCTCCTGCGCCGTGAGCCCGCGGTGCTGGTCCTGGGCCTTGAGCAGCAGGGCCGCCAGGATGTCGACCTTCACGATGCTCGCCGTGTCGTACGTCGTCCCCGCCCGCACGCCGTACTGTGCCGTGCGCCCGTCGGCCGGATCGAGCACCGCCACCGAGAGCGAGGCGGGGCCGGCCGCCACGACCGGCGCGAGCCGCCGGGACAGCGCCTGGTCAGGAGCCACACCGGTGCCGGCGGTCTGCAGGGCCGCCACGGACACCGCCGGCGAGTGCGCCACCGCGGCGGGCGCGGGCGCCGGCGCAAGGACCGCGGCCGGCCGGGCGATGCCGGGCCCCGTCCCCGCCGTCTGGCCCGACCGCGGGACGGTCCGCGCCCTGTCGGCCCCGGCCGCGTCGGCAAAGCCGCCCGTCGCCGCCCCGCCGGCCATGACGAGCGCGAGTGCGGCCAGGGCGTAGCGCGAAGGGAGGCGCCGGGCGAACGTGACGACCAGCGGAGCGAACACATGGCGAGACATGGCGCGAGGATAAAAAGACCATCCGTGAAATAGCTATGGCCCACATAACAGCCGCGCGACACGGCTCGTGATTCCGCACACATCGCTCATAAATGAACTCTGCGGAATGAGCACTCAATGAGGCCAAAACTTTCCGTGCGGGTTCAGCTGCTCATGGCGGCCATGACAGGTGCGCCGCCGTCGCGTCGATGAGCGCGGCCGACCAGTCGGTGGCCGCGGATTCACCGGCGGGCGCGTCCCGTGACGCCGCCGGTCCCGGTTCCGTCCGCGGCCTCGCCGGCCACGTTGATGCCGCGGGCAGCCGGGACGAAAACCGGCTCGGACCAGTTCCTGATCACCCTTTTCCTGAGCGACCGGTACCGGCCGGGCAGGGGGCGTGCCCGCCGGTACCGCGGTGCCGGGCCTCGCTCGGTCAGCAGTTCCTGGACCACAGGCATGGGCACTTCTCGGCGGCGGATGCCGTGTGCGGCCAGGACCGGCGGGGAGCCCGCGGTGGCGGCGGCGAGAACCCGGCGGCCGCCGGCATACGAGAGCGGCGTGCCACCTCCCTGTGCGGGTGGTGGCACGCCGGACCAAAAGGGCGGCACGCCGGGGTCAGAAGGTGCGCCCTTGGTCAGTCGCGGGGCAGGGGCCGGTCAGCGGCGGTAGCCCCAGGACTGGGTGTCCACGGTGCGGCCGTCGTCGTCGCGCAGGGTGGCCTTGTCGGCGTAGTTGCTCCAGATGTAGTCCCAGCTGCCCTGGTAGACGTCCCGACGGGTGTCATAGCCGTGCCCGGTGTGGACGCGGACCGTGGCGTAGCCGGGCAGGCGCAGGTCGTCGAAGCGGTAGCGGTTGCCGTCGCGGTCCGAGAGCGTCCAGCCGTCCAGGTCGACCGCGCGGCGGCCGGTGTTGGTGACCTCCACCCATTCCCGGTTCAGGGACCGGTTCGACCAGTTGTCACGGCCGGGGCTGTCGTACTGGATGTCGCCGAGGACAACGTTGGAGTACGAGTGGTAACGGCCGTGCCTGTATCCGTGGCCGTGGCCGTGGTCGCTGTCGGCTGATGCCGGCATCGCCGCCGCGGCGACGACGGAGCCGGCTGCCAGAGCGGTAGCGGCGATGCGGCGGACGGTACGAGAAGCAGACATTGATGTCCCCTCAAGTAAGGGCGCCCAGGGCCCGGTCAAGGGCCATGCTGCGCGGTACGGTTCCCGGCCCCTCAGGCCGAGAACCCAAAGACTGGAACACCTCCCGCGCCACTGACAGCGACTCCGGTTCGTGTTACTTAATGCGGACATTTCCGTAACTCGCGATTGCATTGATCACACATCCCGCCCGGGCATGCCCCTGACATCGGCTGCCGGATCCACGCACCCGCTCCGCAACCGGGGACAAGCCTCTTCCGGCCCCCGCACACCCCGCCGTACCACCCCGCAAGCCACCCGTTCAGCAGCACGCTCATCAGTAACAGCCACAATTCCGTGCAATCCAGACACGTATCGTGTGGCCGAACACCTGCCCGCAGAGTGCGGTCTTCCCCGGCAGCCGCGGGCTGGACAGGTCGGATCGGTACGTGGGTGAGCCTGTCCGGGTCGAGGGCGGCGAAGATGCCGTGGATCCGGCCGTCTGGCACATCGAGCGCCACCGGCCGCCCTGCGCCGTCGACGGTGGCCGGCGGCGCGGGGCGGCCGGTGGCGTCGACGGGCCTGGCCTCCCCCATGAGGCGGCGGGTGACCAGGCCCGCCAGGAAGGCGAGGGCACGCTCGCGCCCGGAGACCGGGGGCGGCTCGGCCCGCACCTTGCCGCCTTTGCCGTTCCAGACGGCCACGTCCTCGCCGAGCAGTTCGAGAAGGCCTGGGGTGCGCCGGCCCCGGCGCGGTCGGCGGCCGTCCAGCGCACACAGGCGTCCTGCACCGTGTCCTCGGTGTCCCCCATGCTGCCGAGCAGGCGGCAGGCCGGCCCCGGCAGCAGCGGACGATGCGCCTCGAATCTTCGGCGTGCCGTGCCGGTGCCATGCTCGCCGCCCCTGCCCCGGGCTCAGGCAGCCGATGCGGCCGCGCCGTTGGACTGCGCCGCGAAGCCTTCGCACCAGAAGGCGTGCCGGGCCGCCGCCCGAGGCCGGGCTTGGCGCGGGCGTTGTTCTGGAACGACACAGACATTCTTTTTCCGGGAGTTCTTCGTGCGCCCGGCTTTCCGGGTCCTGCACGAGATCGGGAATATCCTGAACAGCGATCTCTTGACCGGTTACGCCCATCGGGAATTCCGTTCCCTGGAACAGTCGTACGGACCTTGGTGTCGGCCAGCACTCGACCGGTCTCACGCCTCCCCCTTTCCCCTTGCTCTACAGACGGAGAGTTCCATGAACACGATGCGTGTCGCCCAGGTCAGCGCCGCGGGCGAGAAGTTCGAAATCGTCGAGCGGGAACTGCCGCAGCCCGGCCCCGGCCACGTCAGGATCACCGTCGAGGCGGCGGGTATCTGTCACACCGATGCGGGCTTCGTCCACGCCGGCTTTCCCGGCGTGCAGTTCCCGCTGGTCACCGGCCACGAGGTCGCCGGGCGGATCGACGCCCTCGGCGAAGGCGTGAGCGGATGGCAGGTCGGCGACCGTGTCGAGGTCGGCTGGTTCGGTGGCCACTGCGGCCACTGCGTGCCCTGCCGCGAAGGCGACTTCATCGACTGCCAGAACCTTCAGGTTCCCGGCTTGGCCTACCCCGGCGGCTACGCCGACGCCATGGTGGCCCCCGTATCGGCGCTCTCGCGCATTCCTGACGGATTGCCGGCCGCCCTGGCCGCGCCGCTCGGCTGTGCCGGCGTCACCACTTTCAACGCTCTGCGGCACAGCTCCGCCCGGCCTGGTGACCTCGTGGCAGTCCTCGGCGTCGGCGGCCTGGGACACCTCGGAGTCCAGTACGCCGACCGGTTCGGCTTCGACACCGTCGCCATCGCCCGCGGCCAGGACAAGGAGTCACTGGCCCGGGAGCTCGGCGCCCGGCACTACATCGACAGCAGCGCCGTCAACGTCGCCGAAGCCCTCCAGGCGCTGGGGGGCGCCCGCGTCGTGCTCGCCACGGCGGCCAACTCCGACGCGATGACTGCCACCGTCGACGGCCTGCGTCACCGTGGGCAGCTGATCGTCCTCGGCGTTACCCCCGAGCCGCTGCAGATCAGCCCGCTGCAGCTGATCGGGGGAAGCCGCTCCGTCCACGGCCACCCGTCCGGCACCGCCCAGGACGTCCAGGACACAATGGCGTTCAGCGCGCGCACCGGGGTGAAGCCGATGGTGGAGACGGTGCCGCTGGAGGAAGTCGACGAAGCCTTCCAGCGGATGCTCAGCGGCGCAGCCCGTTTCCGCATGGTGCTCACCACCGGCAACTGACCACCACCTGCGGCGCTTGCTCCGTCACGGCCGCCGTGGGGCCTGCTGGGCGGTGTCCTGCCAGGGGAACGGGGCGAGGTCGGGCTCGACCCAGCCGCTCTTGGCCTGCGGGCCGGCCAGCGTTGCCGGGCGGTAGAAGCGGGTCAGCAGTCGTTTGTCGAGCAGCGCGCGGTGGTGGTCGGCGAACGCGGCGAAGTCGCTTTCGTCGCGCTCGTCGGTGTGGTGCCCGACCAGTTCCACCCAGGCGCGGCTGACGGTCGCGTGGTATTTCTGGGGCGCACCCGCGTATCGGGCGGTGCGCTGGATGCCGTCGCTGACCAGGCCGACCGCCGCGGGCACGCCGCACTGTCGCACGGCCAGCCACGTCAGGTGGACATGCTCGCGGTGGCCGAACCGCTCGGCGTTCGCCATCACTTCGGCCATCAACGCTTCGAAGGTGGGTGCGCCGTCGGCCTGTGTCCGGGGCTGGTGCACGGTCATGAGGACACCTCTGTCAGGGCTTGCAGGGCGGTGCGCAGGGCGGCGACAGCATCGGCGGGCAGGTCGCCGAGCGCGTGGTGCTCCAGGTCGGTGACGGCCTGTCGGATCGTAGTGGCGGCCAGGCGCCCGGAAGAGGTGAGCTCGATGAGCACTGCCCGGCGGTCGCCCGGGCGGGTGCCCCGGGTGATGTGGCCGCGTCGTTCCAGTCGGTCCAGCACGCTGGTCAGCGTCGTGGGGCGAGTACCCACGGCCGTGCCCAGTTCGGACACGGTTCTGCCGCGGCCGTCAGCAAGGTTGGCCAGCGCATTGATCTCGGAGGCGGTCAGGTCCAGGTCGACGAGCTCTGCGGCAAGTACTTGCAAGGTGGCGTGGGTGGCCCGCTGGAGCGCCAGCAGGGCAGACCATTCACATGACACGGGTTCGGATTTCACGATTTCAGACTATACGATTTCGTATTAAGTGTTGCGCGTCAGGCCGGGCTGTGGGCACCGCCCGCAGACGGCGGCCGCAGGCCGGGCGGTGTGTCCGGGCGTCCCTCGGGGCCGGCGGGTTCAGCCGAGGGCGCGGTCGAGGTTGAAGGCGGCGCTGATGAGGGACAGGTGGGTGAAGGCCTGCGGGAAGTTGCCGAGCTGTTCTCCCGTCGGTCCGATTTCCTCTGCGTACAGGCCGAGGTGGTTGGAGTAGGTGAGCATTTTCTCGAAGGCCAGGCGGGCCTCTTCCAGGCGGCCGGCCCGGGTGAGGGCTTCGATGTACCAGAATGAGCAGATCGAAAAGGTGCCCTCGGTGCCCAGGAGGCCGTCCGGGCTGGCTCCCGTGTCGTAGCGGTAGACGAGCGAGTCGGCGACCAGCTTCGTGCCGAGGGCGTCCAGCGTCGAGAGCCACTTCGGGTCGACCGGGGAGACGAACTTGACCAGGGGCATCATCAGCACGGAGGCGTCCAGGACGTCGCCGTCCAGTTGCTGGACGAAGGCGCCGGCTTCGGCCGACCAGCCGCGTCTCATGATCTGCCGGTAGATCGCGTCACGGCTCTTGCCCCACCGGACAAGATCGGCGGGCAGGCCGCGCCGGGTCGCCATGCGCATGGCCCGCTCAATGGCCACCCAGCACATCAGGCGCGAGTACAGGAAGTCCCGTCGTCCCCCGCGGGTCTCCCAGACGCCTTCGTCCGGCTGGTCCCAGTGGTCGCAGACCCAGTCCACCACGGCGCCGACCTCGTCCCAGCGGTGGCTGCTGATGGGCTGCCCCCACTTGTCGTACAGGTAGACGGAGTCGATGAGTGCTCCGTAGATGTCCAGCTGGAGCTGGGTTGCGGCGGCATTTCCCACCCGTACCGGGGACGAACCCAAGTACCCCTCGAAATGTGACAGTTCGCGTTCGGGAAGCTCGCGGCGTCCGTCGATGCCGTACATGATCTGCAGCGGTCCGGTGGCCTCGTCCTCGCACATGATGCAGGAGGACAGAAAGCCCATGAACGCTTCGGCCTCCGAGGTGAAGCCCAGCCGGAGCATGGCGTAGATGCAGAAGGCGGCGTCCCTGACCCACGTGTACCGGTAGTCCCAGTTGCGCTCGCATCCGATCTCTTCGGGCAGGCTCGTCGTCGGCGCGGCCACGATCGCGCCGGTCGGCGCGTAGACGAGCAGCTTCAGGGTCAGTGCGGAGCGGTGCACCATCTCCCGCCACCGTCCGTGGTAGCGCGAGGCGCCCAGCCAGTGCCGCCAGAAGCGGACCGTGGCCTGGAACTCGTCCTCCGCCTCGCGCCGGGCACACCCGCGCACGGCGACTTCTGCCCCGATCCGGTCGAGGGCGAAGACGGCGGACTCGCCTTCCAGCAGCTTGAAGTGCGACCAGGCGTCCGTGCCGTCGCATTCGAGCGGCACGGTGGCTGTCAGCGCCAGGGACAGGTTCTTGGATTCGAAGTGTGCCCTGTCGCCCTCAAGGCGTGCGCTGTGCGGCTCGGTCCCGTATCCGAAGCGGGGAGCCACCCGCGCGGTGAACGGGAGCGAGCCCCGGACGCAGAGCAGGCGTCTGATCAGCCGGTGCCGGTGGACCTCGCCCGATTCGTCGCCGACGGGCATGAAGTCCTGGATCTCGCCCACCCCGTCCGGGGCGAAGAACCGTGTGATCAGCACGTTGGTGTCGGGAAAGTAGAACTGGCGCGTGCGCGCGGGCACGTCCGCGGCCAGCTGAAACGACCCGCCCCGGTCCGCGTCCAGGATGGAGCCGAACACGCTGGGTGCGTCGAATTGTGGGCAGCAGTACCAGTCGATCGTGCCGTCGGTGCCCACGAGCGCGACGGTACGAAGGTCGCCGATCAGACCGTGGTCGGCGATCGGCAGGTAGCGCGGGGAACCCGCCCCTTGCCCGTATCCACTGCATCCGGCACTCTCGAACGCCATGCCAGGCCTCCCTGCCACCGCGGCGCCACCGCCGCGAAGCCGAAAACAACCCTGATAACAGCTTAAATCGCCACGCATGTGTGCCTGGCTCTGCCGCTTCAGCCGCCACCGCCGTGTGCCGCGCCGCGGATGTGGCGGCGGGTTCGTCACCCTCGCAGAGCCGGCGAAGTCACCGGCCGTGCGTTCAGGCGGCGGGCGGTGTGGGCCGGCGCAGGTGGGCCAGATCGTCGGGTGGCGGGGTGTCGGGCCGGTGGAAGAGCGGGGTCTGGTCGACGGCGGCCGCCGGGGCGTCGGCCAGCTGGAAGCGCTCGCGCAGCCGGTGGTAGAACGCCAGCGGTGCCAGACGAGCCAGGCGCAGCCGGTACGGTGCGCGGTAGGCGGCAACCCAGTCCCCCGGTTCCAGTACTCCGCGTGTCTGCCCGTCGATGCTCACGGCCACCCGGCCGGAATGCGGCAGCACGTGTACCACGACCGCCTCGTCGACCGCGGCTATCACGGTGCGGTCGAAGGCCATGTGCGGAGCGACCGGGGTGAAGACGATGGCGTCGGCGGCGGGGTCCAGAACCGGCCCTCCCGCGGCGAAGTTGTAGGCGGTCGAGCCGGTGGGGGTTGCCACGATCACCGCGTCGGCCGAGTAGGAGGCGAGCAGCTGCCCGGCCAGGTACACGGCCACGCTCGCCTGCCGGTCCCGGGCGAGTTTTTCCAGGACCACGTCATTGACGGCGGTGACGTCCAGGGCGACACCCCAGCCGGCCGTCTGCACCCCGGCGGGGCGCACGGCCGGCGCGGGCAGTGCGGGTCCGCGCCCGTAGCACAGCACCGTGTCCAGGCCGACGGGCGTGCGAAGCGGGCGCGACGCGCGCAGTGTGAGCACCATCCGCTCCTCGATCACCGCCTGATCCCGGTGCAGAACGTCGAGGGCAGCCTCCACCTGGTCGGTGGTGATCTCGGTCAGGAAGCCGAGCCGGCCCACGTTCACGCCCAGCACCGCCGCCCCGTCCTTGGCGGCGATCCGTGCCCCGCGCAGAAACGTGCCGTCACCGCCGAACGTGATGATCAGCCCGGGGTGGCCCGCCGCCTCGGCCTCCTCCTGGCCGCCGTGCCGCGATTCCCCCTCCCGCCACACGTCGATGTCGGTGCAGGCTATGCCGCGTGCGGCGCACCACAGGCGGGCGGTCCGCGCGGCCGCGACGGCGGCGGGCCGGCCTTGGTGGACAACCAGGCCCAGCCGGTTCAGAGGCATCACTTCTCACCGTAGACCGCCCCGGCGCGCCGCGCAGATCGCAACGGATCTTCCCCGGGGCCGCCGGACCGGCCCAAAGCAGCCCTCCTCCTGCGCCGGTCAGGAGGAGGCGTGGACGCGGACCGGTTACGCCCCTCCCCCGCGGCAGGGAGTGGATCGGCGGGCGGCGTCATGCGGCTTCGATGGCAGGGCGGAGAACAAAGTCGACGCGGAGCGTCGGTGACCGACGACAACGCCGAAGGGGGCCCCTCCCTGCTCGAGCGAGGCCGAGAGGTCGGGAGCCCAGTCCCTGTCGCGGGGGAGGCCGTCAGGCCTGCGTCGCAGCGCCGGCTGCTGCGGCACCGGTCTCGGGCTGCCGTGGGGCCGGCGCCCGGTCTTGTCCGCGCGGTCCGGGAAGAACTCTTCCCGCCCTGGCGGTGTCGGGGTCCTCGCGAGCGGCGTCGCCGGTGTGACACCACGGCGGCAGAACCGCTGTGCTCTCGTGGCGGGCGACACTCGAGCGGCGGAACAGGGGAACCGGGCCCGGGCAGGAACAACGCTCCTGGGTGACAGTGGGGGGCGGCTCCTGGGCGTTGATACCGGCTGATCCGCCGCGCCCCACAGGCCCTTGGCCAACTCCTGCTCCGGGGGCAGGTCCTGGCCGGTCGCGACCGCGATGTCGCAGGCATGTGTACCGGCGTCCGACGCCGCTGCCGAAGCCCCGAGCCGGACGGGCAGCGGGCCCAGCGGCGCCGGCACCGAGGCGGCCGCACCGTCCGCGATCGGCTGTGCGAGCGGATACCGGGGAGCTTCTTCGCGTGGACGGCCCCGTAATCCCGTCTGCCGTGACCCGTTGTACCTCTACGCCATACCGGTGTGCCCGGCAGTGCGTCCCACAGCCGGGCACCGCCAACCGGAAGGATCACGCCCATGGCGCACCGATTGTCGATCCCCTTTCCCGAAACTTCCCTCATCCTCGTGACAGGCGCCGCCGGCGGCGTTGGCCGGCTGGTGGTGGAACGCCTGCGCGGCAGCGGTCTGCCGGTTCGTGCCTTCGTGCACCGCGACGACGGGCGCGCCGCCGAGCTCCGCGCTCTGGGGGCGGATGTCGCCGTGGGCGATCTGACCCGCGCGGCCGACGTTGTGCGGGCGCTCGACGGCTGTCGCCGGGTGTATTTCGGACTGGGCGTCTCCTCGTACTATCTGGAGGCGACGGTGACCGCGGCAGCGGCCGCCCTGGACCACGGGCATCTCGAGGTCTTCGTCAACATGTCCCAGATGACGGTCTCCCAGATGACACTGGCCAGCACCAGTGAGTCCCGGCAGCAGCGTCAGCACTGGCTCGCCGAACAGACCCTCAACTGGTCCGGCCTGCCGGTGACCCACATCAGGCCCACGGTGTTCATGGAGAACCCGATCTTCCAGATGATCATGGCCGCCGACGTCGCGCAGGACAACACCATCCGGCTTCCGTTCGGATCGGGCCGCACCTCCCCGGTCGCCACCCAGGACGTGGCCGAGGTCGCGGCCACCGTTCTTGCCACGCCGGACACGCACGTGGGCCGCACCTACCACCTGACCGGAGAGCGTTCCCGCGACATGACAGCCATCGCGCAAGAGCTGACCTGCGCACTGGGCAGGAACATCACCTACCTCGACGTCCCCCACGCGCAATGGGTACGCACCAGGCTGAACCCGCTGGGCCTGCCGGAGCATATTCGCGAGCACCTCTCCACGGTGGCGCGCCTGCACGCCGAGAACAGGTACGACCGGGCCACTGACGATGTGGAGCTGATCACCGGACACTCTCCGCTGAGTCTCCGCGACTTCGTACAAAGCCGTTGTGCGGCCTTCACCGGCGACACACCCGCACGCTGACCCGGCTGCGGCACCCGCCGCCGGTATCCAGGCACGGCGGGTACCGGCAAGGACAAGCCGGGCACGGGCGCGGCCGGCCGTGGCGGGTTGGTCCGGCGGTGCCCCCGAAAGCCGCCGGTCGCCATGCCGACCGGGGCAAGGCCGAGCGGGAACGGCGTGATCCATCGGGCCAGGCGCAGCAAGGGCCGCCCCGGTCGTGCGGCTTGCGGCCGGTCGTGCGGGCAGACGGCCGGCTCCCCTGCGCGGCTCACTCCCCGGGGGCTGCCGTCCGAGGACATGCAGGCGTTCGATTCCCGCGGGATACGGCGTGATGGCCTGGCCTCCCTTTGGTGCGGAGGTGGATCCGGCGGAACCGGGACCGCGAAGTGTTCGATCCGCCGCAGCTCGCGGGGGGCCGGCTACGGCAACACGCGGGGCGCCTCGGTGAACGCCGGGCATGGCGCAGCGGGTGCGGAGGTTTTGGGTGTCTGGCGGGGACTGTCCCCTCATGCCGGAAACCCCGGCCCGATTCCGACGGGCCGGGGTTTCCTTGTGACGCAAGCGGCTCTGTCAGTACTCGCCCTCGTCGCCCTCGTCG